>NZ_JBDNJQ010000348.1:0-1845 GCF_051172895.1 Nostoc sp. CALU 1950
GACCAGTCAGGGATTTGAGGAGTTTACCACTGCTGATATCCCAGATTTTGATCGTTTTGTCAGCACTAGCAGAAGCTAACTGTTGTCCATTGGGGCTGTAGGCAACGTTGAAAACCGCATCGCTATGACCAGTCAGGGATTTGAGGAGTTTACCACTGCTGATATCCCAGATTTTGATCGTCTTGTCCCAACTAGTAGAAGCTAACTGCTGTCCATTGAGGCTGTAGGTGATACTATTGACCTCACTGCTATGACCAGTCAGGGATTTGAGGAGTTTACCACTGCTGACATCCCAGATTTTGATCGTCTTGTCATAACTAGCGGAAGCTAATTTTTGTCCATTGGGGCTGAAGGCGACGCTAATGACCACATCGCTATGACCTTCTAAGGTATTCACCTCAATCGCACGATTTTCTTTTGGCTCATTTAGCTTTAAGTAAACTGCTTGCTGTAAAGTTGCTACAGTTTGCATTCGGGTATCGCTTCTGTGCTGTGCCCAAATTGTATGCTTGAGTTTGTTACCTGCCCTTACGGCTGTTATTAAAGCATCTGAATATTGTCCAGAGGCAAAAAAAGCTTCAGAAGAATTATTGATGGCGTTAATTAAATGAACATTTGCCTCTACTGTCCACTGGAATGTTACCACTGCCAATCCAGCAAATCCTAAACCTGCGGCGATGGAACTAAAAAGGGCGCGTTTGAGAAAGTTATTTAGTTTCGCCTCACTCAGTTTTCTTTGTTCTCGTTCCTTTTCCAGTTCCGCCATCACCTGCTTTAACTTCGGTTCCTGTTGCTGGCGGATAAAGGTGGCAATGTAGTCATGTACCAGTTGATAACGGTCAGCCGGGTTTTCTGGTAGCAAAACTACTAAGCCGGATTGGACAAAAATTTCTAACACTAAATCTAATTTACTGATTTCAGAAGCTTGTTCCGCCCTAGCTTCTGATCTCCCCGCCTGTGGCGACCCCCTTAAAAAGGGGGTTGAAAGAATAAAGCCCCCCTTTTTAAGGGGGGTTGGGGGGATCTCCGAGAAATACGGCATCAAATCGCGTTCCAATTCAACGCGAGTCTTCAGAGGGCGAGTTCCTTTTTCATCTGTCAGCAAATACAGTAATATATCTGCTGCTTGCTGATATTCTTCACCACAATCATTAACAACTTCATCCAAATAACGCTTAACCAATTCCCCCTTAGTGCCACGCTGCTGATATTCTGCCAGAGTTGTAATGTTCTCCGTTTGCAGTTGCGCCCCCACAACCTGCAACTCAATGGGACGAACTTCATCCAATTCTCCGGCTAAATCTTGCACGAGTTGTTCAACTAAAGCAGGTTCTAAGCGAAAACTAGTATTTTCAGTTAAACGTTGAATAATTGACTTGGTATCAGCAGGTGAGAAGTTCCCCAACTTGTAAAGCACATTATTACTGAGAATGTCATTACCAATAATCTTGAGACTGGACAAATCATTGCACTCTAGCAAGTAATGAATGTAATCTACCCGCAGCGATAAGATAACTTTCACGGATAGAACATTCAGACACTCTCCCAGAAACTCAAAGAATTGCTTCCTTTGTGCAGGTTCGGTGTAAACAAAGAAAAATTCCTCAAATTGATCGAAAATTAACACCGTTCGCAGGTTGCGTTGTTCGTTTTCGCGTAGTTGAGTGATTAGAAACTTTGTAGAGACGCGATTCATCGCGTCTGCACTAGGGCGTGAAGAAGACGAGAGAAGTAAGGAGTGGGTATTTTGAATATCAGAGGTCGAAGTTCCGAGTTCTGAGGCTGAAGTTCCGAGTTCTGAGGTCGAAGTTCCGAGTTCTGAGGTCGAAGTTCCGAGTTCTGAGG
>NZ_JBDNJQ010000034.1:0-55684 GCF_051172895.1 Nostoc sp. CALU 1950
CGGAGTCAAAGTCCCCCTTTTTAAGGGGGATTTAGGGGGATCTAAAACTTTTGATGCCGACAAGAGGAATTTTTAAATCACCTCTAAGCCGATTTACGTTTCATAACATAATTTGGTTTACTCCCACCAATTTACTTAGCACAAATTTTGATGATTAAATATTATTGAATTTTTCGTAATGATCCGTTTGTCTTGTGACAAATGACAAATGACTTACTTAACTTCCACAGCAACTTCCGCAGACATCCCCGGTGTAATCCGCGATTCGTAACCTTGAATACTCTTTTGGTCGAAAACTATTTTTACTGGGATGCGCTGCACAACTTTGGTAAAGTTACCTGTAGCGTTATCCGGTGGCAATAAGGCAAACTGAGCGCCGGAAGCTGGCGAAATACTGTCAACACGACCAATAAAGGTATGATGAGGGAAAGCATCTAGCTTGATTTCTACTTGCTCTTGTGGCCGCATCTTTTCTAATTGAGTTTCTTTGAAGTTCGCAATTACCCAATAGCTGTTATCCACGATCGCCATTAATGGTGTTCCCGATTGGACTCGGTTGCCAACTTCCACGTTTTTTCTACCTATACGTCCGGCACTGGGCGCGGTAATGTTGGCATAAGATAGTTGCAATTGTGCGTCTTTAAGCGATGCTTCTGATTGCGCGATCGCAGCTTTTGCCGCTTCGTATTGACTACGTTTTACTGTTGTATCTTGTCCGCCGGCGGTAGCTTGTTGCAATCCACCCTTGGATGCTGCCAATTTAGCTTGGGCGCTAACTACATTTTCTTGCGCTTGTGCTAATTGAGATTGGGCTTGGGCTACACCAACTTTGGCGGAGGCTAACTTGGCTTGGGCTTGTTCTACTCCCTGAATGGCGGCGTTTTTTTGTGCGGAAGCGACATCATAATCTGCTTTAGCGGTGTCTAACTGCTGACGAGCGATCGCACCTGTTTTATACAACTCGTTGTAACGATTGTAATCTGTTTGAGCTTTTTCCAAATTCGCATTGGCTTGCGCTACCTGGGCTTGGGCGGCGGGAATCCCTGCTTGGGCTAGTCTGACTTGGGCTTGGGCTGCTGGTATCCCAGCTTGGGCTTCTTGTACTGCTGCTTGGGCTGTGGAAATTGCTGCTACTGCACCGCTGACATCCCCCTGCGCTTGAGTTGTCTTCCCACTAGTGGTTTGTGAAGTTAAAGCAATATTTGCTTGGGCGGCTTGCGCTTGACTTTGAGCATTTTCTAGGGCGGCGGCTGCTTGTTGTACCTTACTTTGATAGTCCCGTGGATCTAACTCCACTAACAATTGTCCTGGTTGCACCAGTTGGTTATCATTCACAAGCACCTGACTTACAGTTCCGGGAATGCGGCTACTAATTTGGTGAATATTTCCCGCAACGGTGGCGTTGTCTGTTTCCTGATGGGTAGAGGCATATTGCCAGTAGTGATAACCAAAAGTACCTGCGGCGATCGCAGCGACACCTAATCCTGTCAAAATTAAAGCAGTCGGTTTTTTCCGCTTCGGTGGAATTTCTTTCTTGATCTCAGGTGCTTCTGTTGTTACAGTCACAGCTTCTAAAGTCTCTGAATCAGGAATGATTTCTTTTTCTATAACTGGGATCTTGTTTTGGTTGTGTCCGTTAAAAGTATTAGCGCTCATGATTCTTAACTCGCTTGTTCGATAATTTGATTGATAGTCGTTTATTTAGAATGCGTAATATTTCCTGAAAAAAATCTTTTTTCCTTAGTATGCGTAGTATTATCTCAAAACCAATCCTGACATCACTTCCTCCGGTCGGGTGATTATAGGATGAGCTTTTAGGAGAGGTTAGCGATCGCCCGATTCAAGATTTGGGAAAACAGTTCTCGGTCAGCAAAAGAAATACCTTCCATCGCTTCATCACGCACGGCTGCGGCGATTGGCGGTAAGACAGCTTCTAGTTCCTTACCTGCATCGGTTAGCCAAATCCGCCAGATCCGGCGATCGTGGGTATCGCGTTCTCGACGCACCAAGCCGCGTTCTTCCATGCGATCTAGTACACCTGTCAAAGTCCCTCCCACTTGTTTGAGTTTGTCCCCAATACTAGAAGTCGGTAAACCGTCTTCTTGCCACAAACAGCACAAAACCAGCCAGTGAAACGGCGTCAATCCAAATGGTTCTAGCCTCTCAGTAAATTTGCGACTGAGCAATTGCGAGACTAATTTGATTCTGTAACCTAAATTGTATGGTGCCAGATTTTGCTGCCACGAGTCTAAAGCTGGGGAATGATTGGATGTAGTAACCATTTAGTCAAATACTTAGTGTGCGTACTATTCTAACTAAATTAATCTTTTTTAGCAACAGTTGCATTGCATCTATCTTAGGGAAGAACTTGAATAAACTGGTACTCTTTGACAGTATCGATAATACGGTGAGGCCGAGATAATTTAGCGGACTGGTTAGTATAAATCCAAGCATAGCTCAAAGCGGGTACTTGGGAAATAGAGACAACTGGTCGAGCTTGAATAGGAAGATAGAAATCAAGCATTACTTGGATTTTATCGTCTATTTGCACAAAATAGATCGGATGAGATTGGAGAATTGAAGCGATCGCAGGTTGTTGTAAAAAAGTTCTAAAAACAGGATTATAGTCGCTTAACAGGCCTATGCTACCTATCGCCGCCAAAGCTAGCCAACAGGGAATTAGCCAACCTGCAATCCAGTAACGGGCTGTAAGAAACTTCTTGCCAAAGTGGTAACGACTAATCCACACCCCAGGTAAAATTAGCCAACCCAATCCCATAGCAAAGCCAATAGTTGCATACTTACGGATGTCATAACCACCCCAACTAATAATCACAATACTTGCCATAATCAGTAAAACACCTAACCCACCAAAGCCATAACTAAGATTCCGGGGAAGATTCTGCTTGGCGAAAAGATTTGATACATTTTTTTTACCTTTTGCAAGAGGTAATTCTGAGGTATTTCTTGTTTGATAAATATTACCTAGCCAGTTTAAACCTACAGATGCAAGCAAAGCTATGAATGGATAAAGGAGAAGACTATAATGAGGGAAACGAGTAGTAAAAAAGCTCAGTTCCAAAAATAACACAAGTGGAAAGCCAACTAATATTAAATTGTAGCGACTAATTGGACGACGGACAGTCAAAAACAAACCTAAAAGTCCGAAGAAAGCCCAAGGAAATGATTTTAAAGGAATATTCCATATATAGAATAGCGGCCCATTATCATAAGGGTCATTAGAACTTAGAAACAAAAGAAAGTTGAGCAACTCTTCAAAACTCTGATTTCCATAGTGCAGCCAACTTAACCACAGCCAAACACAAGTAGGTATTAAACCTACGAAAAATCCTAAATATAAAATTGGGTTAGTAAGATGACGATGACGGCGATGTTCCCAAATTAAATAAGGTAATAAACCTGTGATTGGCAAAAAAATCATAAAGCTTCTGACTAAGAAGCCTAAACCTAAACTTAAACCAGCTAAAAAGCTCCAAAAATAGCGATATTTAGGATGTAATTCCGTTTTAATAAAAGACCAAATAGCTAAAAGTACCAAAAGAACCATAGCTACATCAGGTGTACTTAAGCGAGAGTATTGCAGCCAGAGAAATTCTACACTTAAAATTGCAGCAGCTAGCCAAGCTAATTTTTTGCCTAGCATAATTTTGCCGATTTCATACACAAGCCATAAGCTCAAAATGCCAGCAATCATACTAGGAAGACGCGCAGTAGTATCACTAACACCAAAGAGCTGGTAGAAACTAGCAATTAACCAATAAGGGCCAGGGGTTTTGTGATGTGCCTTTTCCCAAGGAGCTATCCAATTACCAGAATCAAACATCAGACGGGCCCGCGAAGCATAAAGAGCTTCATCGTGTGCCATCAGACTATTGTGCCCAGAAGTAAATAATAATAAGGGGAGTATCCAAACCAACAAACTAAAATAGGGTAATGATCCGACTAGGCGGATTTGACGCCAAATATACTGTAACAAGGGTAGTTTATATAACATTTAATTGATAAAAATTGAATCCTGCTACTTAGATTCGTTTAAGTGTCCTGCTGTTATTAAAATATCTTACATAGGGATTGTTGAAAAATACCTGAAATTGCCGTTTTTTTCGGAAACAGTCTTCCAAAATAGGGATTTATGCAGTTAAGACCGAATCAACGCCTGAAATTAGACGATAAAGACGATAAGCTATTCTATGCCTATCCCCGCTTCGTAACCCATGTGGATGAAGGATTTATTCAACAGTTAACGGATTTATATCGCGATCGCCTAAAACCCAACACCCGTATTTTTGATATGATGAGCAGCTGGGTGTCTCATCTACCAGAAGAGATGGAGTTTGACCATGTGAAGGGACACGGACTCAATGCCGAGGAACTAGCACGTAATCCTCGCTTAAATCATTACTTTGTCCAAAATCTTAACGAAAATCCGCAGTTACCCTTACCAGATGAAAATTTTGATGCTGTTCTAAATTGCGTATCAGTGCAGTATGTGCAATATCCAGAAGCAGTATTTTCCGAAATTTACCGCATTCTGAAACCTGGTGGTGTCGCAATTATCAGCTTTTCTAACCGGATGTTTTTTGAAAAGGCAATTCAAGCTTGGCGAGAGGCTTCAGAAGCACAGCGAGTGGAATTAGTCAAAGCTTACTTCGCCTCAATTCCAGGATTTACAACCGCAGAAGTTATAGCTCAAAAATCAACATTACCGAATTTCTTGCAGTGGTTGGGCGCATCTGGAGGAGATCCGTTTTATGCTGTCATAGCTTATCGTAGTTAAGCTAAATATAGCGATTCTCACGTGGATGCAATACACTCTGACCTCTCTCCAAACCTCTCTCCTAAAAGGAGAGAGGCTTTGAATCTTGCTCCCCTTCCCTCTCTTCGAGACGCTACGCGAACGTAGGGAAGGGGCTGGAGGTTAGGTCTGTATTGGACTCAACCGAGAAGTGCTATATTCACTAGTGCAAGAAGGCTTGTAGTAAGCACTTTAGTGCTTAAAAATATAAGGACTAAAGTCCTTACTACGAACTTACCTGCTCAAAATTAAAATGCTTTTGTATATACATAATTTCTGTAGATGAATTATTGGTTAATGAAATCAGAACCAGAAGCCTATAGCATTGTTGACCTTCAACAGCAGAAAGAGACTATCTGGGACGGCGTTCGCAATTATCAAGCTCGCAACTTTTTGCGCCTTATGGATCAAGGAGACTTAGCTTTTTTCTATCACTCCAGCACTAATCCTCCCGGTATTGCTGGGTTAATGCGTGTGGTGAAAAAAGATATTGCTGACCCAACCCAGTTTGATCCAGAAAGTAAATACTACGACCCGAAATCAAGTTCCGAATTACCTCGGTGGCAAACAGTTGTAGTGGAGTTTGTTGAGACTTTTTCTAATCCTATCTTGTTATCAATACTCAAAGAGAAATTTAGCGCCGAAGAGTTAATGTTGGTGAGACAAGGAAATCGGTTATCAGTAATGCCTGTCCCTGAAGCAGTAGCTTTTAAGATTCTGGCGATGAAAACCTCCTAGTTAAAATAATTCGTAATTCGTAAAATATTTTGAAGGAAGGTTGATTAACTGAACATAATGTGATTTATTCTTGCCAACTTACTTCACGCCCATTGCACAGGATCTAATTGATAGTAACGTTGCAGTTGCTCATAAAGTGCCGGATGCTTGGATAACAATTGGTGCGGTTTCTCAAAGAATGTCTCAGTCGCTACGGCGAAAAATTCTGCGGGATTTGTTGCACCATAGCTATCCATTACCGTCTTTACACCTTGTAAAACATCATTACAAAGTTGCTGATATGCTTCTGTCATCACCTTCGCCCAAATAGTATAGTCTGAGTTACTTTGCAGTATCGGAACTCCTTCAGCTTTACCATTTTCTTGATCTAATTGATGGGCGAATTCATGAAGCACAACATTACGTCCATCTCTCCAGTTATTCGTGTCTTGTTTCACCTGTTCCCAAGACACTACTAATTGGTCATTCGTCCACGATTCACCCAGTCTTGCTACACGCCTTTCTTCAACAACATAATTTCCGACAGAATTTTTTTCCTGAACAAAATAAGCATTGGGATATACCAGAATTGAACGAAGTTTGGTAAAGTACTGTCCACGTTCATTTAATAGGAGTAAACAGGCGACAGCAGCAAGGATCAGTTTCATTTCCTCCGTTACCTGTAATCCTCTACAGCCAATAAATTGCTTTTCTGCTAAGAAAACTTGAATATGCCCCTGAAGTCGCCTGATTTCATCGGGAGAAAGGCAGAGAAAGATAGGAAGATTATTCTCAATAATGGCATTCCAAAGTGGAGGAAAAGGACGATTTTTTAGACGTTTTCTTCGCTTCTTGACTAGGATAGGGTTGACTAAAATCCCAGTTATGATCAGCCCAATAATGAGAAAGACAACTATTGTTTTAATCATTTGTTTTTGAGCAGTTTACATATTTAATTTATCGGTCAACTGAGGCGATGCGGTAAAAATTTATAAAAACTACATTTACTGGTAATATAACTGCTATTGGATCAGAATTATACAAGATTGAACTTTAGTGGCAAGGGTTTTTTGTAGCCCTTGTTCAACTTTGACAATCAGTTTGTCAAAAGCCTCTTGATTTGCTGTCAATTGTTCTTGAAAAACTTTCTCTAACTCCGGCTTGATTTGCTCACACATATCATCAATTTTTTTGTCATTCAAAAAACTCGAACGAATCCAACTAGGAACATCCACATTTGTCTTGATTACTTCTTGAACACTCTTACGATTTAGCTCCATTCCTGCCGCCATAACCGAAGCTCCATATACTAGTGCAATAGGCCAGGTTAAATGCCCAGTCAGTATGAGAGTAATGATACTAGCCACAGCGCCTCCACCAATTACTACATTGACGATAAACGCTACTGTCTCAGCCAGGATAGCATCTCCAATTCGTAGCTCTGGGTTAACAAAATTTGGATCAATGCTATCCTCGAATCTTAAGCTGCTTCTAGGTATCTGAAACTTTCGACATATTGGATCGGTTTGTGCGGCTAAATCGGGTTGGATTTTATTGCTAAACCAAGAAGCACATTGATGATTAATTATCTGCACAGCAATATCGCTTTTGAGCCACTGTTCTGCTTGACTGAATAAAGATGTTTCCAAATCGGCTAAAGTCCGTATTTTGTTTTTTTGCCAATCTTTTAAACCTGGTTTAATTGCGTTGACAATCAAGCCATCTGTCAAAGGCTTAGTTAGTGATTCGATTAACTCCGGGATATGCTTTTCAATCAAGCCTTTAAGCTTATTTGAGGTAAATAGTTTGTTGACTTCTTGTTTAAAAGCAGCAGCACGTAGATCCCATCGTCCTACTCGTGCTAAACCCAGTGCAATGCAGCGTTCCGGTTCTGGATCAGGGCGAAGCAGCGTTTCTGGTTCGGGAAACATTTCCTGACAAAGAATGTGCGTAAACTTCATGCGAGATGCACCGCCAGTCATCAGTAAAAGTTTCGGCACGATTCCAAGTTTTTCTAGCTTTTCTTTCGCCTCGGTTAAAGAGTTGCTAAACGATCGCACCCAACTATGATTTTCCAGTTCCGGTAGGGGCTGGTTTAAAATTTCCTCCATGATCATTTTATTCACTTGGGGAATAAAATAAATCTGTTCGTTGATCGACTCGAAGCCACGCGCAAAGGATTCAGGATCGCTGTATAGCTGTTCATTAGAAAAGTAATCTTCTTTAGCTTTGCGACAAGCAAGTTCACAACGAGCTTGGTGATGGGGATATTCCTTAAATACTTTTTCGAGTAATGCTTTTTGTTCGTGGTTGGCGAGAGTCCGGGCAAAAATAGCTTTGTCAATTAGGGATGCACCTAAAGTATTACTCCCGAAATCTATCGGGATCTCTTCTAAGCTTTTAACCAGAGTAAAATCTGTGGTTGAAGAACCAATATCGACAATTAACACCGATCCAACAAGTTTGTCATACTCCAGTTTCCCGGCTTCCTTGGCTTGCATGAAAGCAGCCCGCGATTCTGGTACAACATTTAGTTGGGGAATGCCAGCTTCTTGAAGTAGCTTTTGGTATTCGGTGCGATCGCTAACTGTCCATCCTGAAGGGCAACCAATGTAAAAATAACTACCTTCACCACCTTCAAGTTGTTTACTTTCTTTCAAAAGGCGGTAGTAGGTTGCCACAAAAGTGCTAATTGTTTCTCGATATTTGGGATCGTTGTTGGGTTTTTGCTTGAAAGAGATTGTCAGTTGGGTAACGCCAGCTTGAATTAATGCCTGTTCACCGACAAGATAACCAAGTTTGGGATGCCAGCCAAGCGCTGTAATTTGGTTCTTCTTGTTATTAATCTCCAGCATTTGCGGAGGTTCGATGCTTTCCACGATGGCTTTAGCTACAGCCGTCTCACCGTGTCCCAAATCAAAACCGATTGTTTCTAAAATTTCCATACCCTTATTGTCTATTATTCTCTAGCTGAGGAATATGCTGGCTCAATTACCCTACCGCGTCTAATTAAGCGATCGCCTTTCAACAAAGCCGGAGTTAGAGTCACGTGATCTTTGGTATCGGGGTCGATACTTGGCTCAAAGTCAAAATACTCGCGATCGCTATTTGCTCGGTAAATTTGAGCGTTAATTCCCTGAGACATTAAAATCTGTGGCAGAAGTTTCGCCAGTTCATAAGCCATTTGGGGTTTATCAAGTTTGGATGCGCCCATTAGTCTTTGGAGAAAATTCAATAGCTCTGGCAATTCTTCTATTGCTAAGTCGCCTTCATGTTTATTTGATTCTTCTACTCTAGCCACTGCTAGGTCAATAGTGTTGAGAGCATCGCCAAGATGATCTAGAAATACTTTGCTATCAACCCTAAGAATCGGTTGAGGTAATTCCAATAGTCCTTCAGATATAGAATTATTTTGCTGATTCTTTAATTCGAGTTGAAGTACAATTTCTAATCCTATAAGTAGAGAGGTTAATAAGATAGCCATCCACGCACCTGGGGTAGTTTTAGTTAAGGAAAACAACGAACCTAAGATGCCTATATAAATTAGTCCCTTTAGCAGTTTCAGAATTAATCTGCTGCTAAACAACTTTGTACTTGGGTTAGTAATTTGTCTTTGTTCGGTTGGAGCAACTTGAAGATAGTTAGCCGCTGCAAGAGTGGCGATAGACTGCCGCAGTGTATCCAGGAAAAAGGAAGCCAGACGAACTTGAGCCAAATTAAGCTTTTCAATGTAAATTCTTTCGAGATTATCGAGTCGGTTTTGAACCAGTTTAACTATTTGCTCAATGCCGATTGTATTATCAATATCTGTCTGGAGTTGGTTGCGTTCTTCGCTAAAAAGTGAAGTAATTGTTTTCATTGCGTTGACTAAGACTTTAACGTTATTAATTAGGAGTGAAATGAACAATCGTTTTTTCATTCCACCCTGTAATCACATAATTACGAAATAATTCATAATTCATAATTCCTAATTATGAATTAAGTTGATTGCAAATTACTACCCATCAGAAGGAGTAACAGAATGTTTATCTGCGTCATTGCAGACTACGGTACAGGAGATCCGGCATTTACAGAAGTCACACAACGTCTGCTGATGACTTTTCCCCATGCCCAAATTCATTTGCTTTCGGTTCCAGCATTCAGTACCTTAGCAACGGGATTCTGGATTGCCCAACTAGGACTTAACCCTGGCCCTAGCGATCGCCTAATTTATCACAACTGTGCGCCTCGTCAGGATGATCCTGAAGCTCGTCGAGACAATGAAGGTGAAGGGCTAACTTATGCCCTTCTATCCAATGGTGTAAAAGTAGTGGGTGTGAATGCAGGCTACACCCTCTCCTTTATCAAAGACCATACAAAGGAGTTGCGAGTGGTCAACGTTTCTCGTGGTGGATCGCAGTTTCGCTCACGGGATGTGTTTCCTCCAGCTGCGGCTGCCATTATGAATGAAGATTTTAGCCTTTTGGGAGATAGCCTGAAGAGTGAGCAAATCCCAGACGTTCCACCAGATCGAATTGCCTGGATTGATGGCTACGGCAACATCAAAACAACTATTGCGGCCCATACACTTAACTTGGAGCCTCAAAGCAAGATCGTGATCCGGATTGGAGATGTGGTCAGCGATGCAGTGTATTCTGATGGCAGTTTCAAGGTGTCTGAAGGAACTTTAGCTTTTGCTCCTGGTAGTTCCGGTTGGTCAAGAGGCGATTCAGGAGAACCATTACGCTTTTTAGAGCTATTTCTGCGAGGAGGGAGTGCTTGGGAACGCTTTGGCCGTCCCCGTGTGAATCAGCAAGTAACTCGAATTGCCTAAAATCGATCGCCCCCAGAAATTCTAAAAGAAAACTCATAAACTACCAAATCAAATCCACGCCCCCACGCCTTACAGATAAACACTATCTATGTTTATCTGTAGGTATGGGAATTAGTGGTACTAACAATGACAATTGGGGTTTGGATATTAGGCGACCAACTTTCGGTAAAACAAGCAGCTTTAGAAAGTTGTTTTCATCAGGAAAACGTGCCTGTAATTTTGATCGAGTCACTGCATCATATTCAAGTAAGACCTTACCATCGGCAAAAATTAGTCTTACTTTGGTCGGCAATGAGGCATTTTGCTCAAGAGTTGCGACAACTAAAATATTCAGTCACATACAAAATAGCTGAAGATTTTGAAACACCACTCCAAGAATGGATTAGGGAAAATCAAATTACTCAGTTGCGGGTGATGACACCGAATGATCTACCATTCACCCAAATGATTAAAAGTTTAGAACTCTTTTGCACAATCACTTTGATTCCTAACAATCATTTTTTGTGGAGTACAGAAGAATTCAATAATTGGGCGTCAGGTCGTAAGCGCTTGTTAATGGAAGACTTTTATCGGGAAGGAAGGCGACGTTTCCAAATTTTAATGGAGAAAGATAAACCAGTTGGCGGACAGTGGAATTTAGATAAAGAAAATCGTCAACCACCCAAAGGTAAATTAAATACACCACCTGCACAATGGTTTGAACCAGACGAAATTACTCTCGATGTTATTGCTCAAGTTAATTCTCTCACTTGCCCAACTTATGGGGAAATAAAACCTTTTCGCTGGGGGATAAATCGCCAACAGGCACTTCTAGTATTAGACTGGTTTATTCAAAATCGTCTACCACATTTTGGCCCCTACCAAGATGCAATGGTAACGGGAGAAGAAACAATGTGGCACGCGCTACTTTCTCCTTATTTGAATATCGGGTTACTCCAACCAATGGAGGTAATTCAAGCTGTACAACAAGCATACTTCCAACAGCAATTGCCTTTAAATAGTGTAGAAGGTTTCATTCGTCAACTGTTGGGTTGGCGAGAATATATGCACGGCATCTATCACTATGTAGATGCAGATTACTCAGATAAAAATTGGTTTAACCACACACAACCGCTCCCGGAATTTTTCTGGACAAGTAGAACCGAAATGAATTGTCTACACCAGATTCTTACGCAAGTGGAACGTACTGGCTACGCTCATCATATTCAACGGCTAATGGTGTTGAGTAATTTTGCTTTGATTGCCGGACTTTCACCACAATCTGTTGAAAGCTGGTTCCACGCAGTATTTATTGATGCTTATGACTGGGTAATGCAGACAAATGTCATTGGTATGGGTTTATTTGCTGATGGAGGTGTGTTGGCATCAAAACCCTATGCTGCTTCTGCTAACTATATAAATAAAATGAGTGACTATTGCAAAAGTTGTGTTTATAACCATAAGGAACGTGTAGGTAAAAATGCTTGTCCGTTCAACTTCTTCTATTGGGATTTTCTTGACAGACACCGCCAACAACTACAGTCTCAAGGAAGGATGAGTTTTATTTTAAAGAATTTGGATAAAATGTCTTCTGAAGAATTACAGTCTATCCGCCAACAAGCCCAAGATTGGCACGCCCAGTCGTAGTGTATCGCAAGGTATTCAGAGCTAGTCACTTATCAGTACGGTAGAGGTACTTAAATGACAAAAACAACCGAGAACACATTTGGTTCAGGGATGACTAATGAAGATTGGTTTAACTTAGGAAAATCTGATGCTTGGGCTGGAAAAGCTAAATTGGCACCAGAAGAAGATTCTCAAGCTGCTAGTATGTACGACCTGGGTTACTGCGAGGGAAAAATTAAACGGCCGCCAACTGAAATTAGTCAGTCTGCTACAGCCCTTTGATATCTTGTTAACCCAGATCCTTGAAAATGAAGAAGATTTGGCAGACTATCCTGAGAAAATTTTGCGTGGTATAGCTTATAAATTTGGTAATAATAGCTACGAGTATCAGATGGCTGGAGGTACTCGTAAAAGCGCTCGCAAGCGTATTGTGCGTCAAAGTGTGGTTTCTGCTTTCGGTCAACCTGCTTCTACTGGTTTGCAAATTAAATAGGATATCGCAGTCTTCAATCATTAGTAGAGACGTTGCAATGCAATGTCTCTACTAATGATCATATTTATACTGCGATATTAGGGTTTTTATAAAGGCGATCGCACACTTATTTCCGGGATGAAGCGATCGCCTTTATCGATCTTGGGGTTTAGATTGAGGCGATCGCTTAATATAAAAATATCCGCAACGCCCAGCCAATAGGTGAAAAGCTATGTCAGAAACTATCCTAGCTGCACCAGATATTCAACTCCCACCCACCCAAGCAGAATTACCCTATGATGACGGTATCCCAATGGAAAGCGCACGCCATAAAGCCCAGATGGACTTGCTGATAGATGCTCTGATACCTTGGTTGTCAGAACGAGAGGATGGGTTTATTGGCGGTAATATGTTTGTTTACTACAGTCTGGCGCAGGTGCGGAACAAAGACTTTAAAGGGCCAGACTTTTTTGCTGTGTTGGGAGTCCCTAAAGGAGAACGACGCAGTTGGGTAGTTTGGGAAGAGGGAAAAGCACCAGATGTAGTTATTGAGTTACTTTCTGACAGCACAGCCCAAGCAGACAAAAACTTCAAAAAGCTAATTTATCAAAATCAAATGCGTGTACCAGAATATTTTTGGTATGACCCTTTTAATCCTGATGATTTGGCTGGTTTCTCTAATGACAAAGGAGTTTATCAACCCATTGCCGCAAATGCTCAAAATCAGTTGGTGAGTCAATCTTTAGGGTTAGCATTGCAGCTTTGGCAGGGAAATTATAAAGGTATTAATGCTACTTGGTTACGCTGGGCAATGTCGTTAGGAGAATTACTGCCAACTCCTGAAGAAAAGGAACGCCAAAGGGCAGACAAGGCAGAATCACAGTTATTACAAACTGCACGCAACTTACTTGAGTCTGGGATGACAATCGAACAGGTAGCTAGGTTAACAGGTTTAAATAAATCTGAAATAGAAATGTAGAATTCAGGAGTCAGAATGGGCTAGCACAGCTGCGCTAACAGAATTCAGAAGATATAGAATACAGTTGAGGCAAAAATGCGATCGCCTCAGTAGTTAAAGGTTCCATAGCTTAAAAGCTGGTACAAAAGTATATAAAATTCGTAGGCTAGCACATCTGTGCTAGCCTACAAATCTGGACACTCACCACTCAGTACTGTTTGGGTGATTTCATTCCACCACTGTTACAGAAGCACCTTCTACTGATGGAGGTATACCGGGTAATTCAAGACAGTATCCCGCACCATACACTGTCTTGATATAGCGGGGGTGACGGGGATCTGGTTCAAGTTTGGTTCTTAAGTGGCGAATATGCACTCGAATCGTTTCTATGTCATCATCAGGATCGTAGCCCCAAACTTCTCTGAGGATTTCGCTAGGAGAAACGGTTTGACCGTGGCGTTGCAGCAAGCAGTGAAGTAACTCAAATTCCAAGTGAGTCAATTTCACTGTGTCATTGAACCATATCGCCTCAAATCTTTCGGGAACAAGGGTGAGTGAGCCATAATTCAGAATCTCACTATGCTTTGCGGCTTGGGGAATCCGGTCAGTCCGCCGCAAAAGTGCCCGTACCCGCGCCAGCAGTTCTTCAACTTCAAAAGGTTTGGTGAGGTAGTCATCTGCGCCAGCATTAAAGCCTTCCACCTTATCCTGAGTTTGGCTCAAAGCCGTCAACATTAACACGGGAATCTCAGAGGTGCGATCGTCTCGGCGCAGGCGTTGACAAACGGTGAACCCATCTACTCTGGGCAACATTAAATCGAGCATGATCAAGTCTGGTTGTAGCTGGAGAGCCAGCGCTTGACCTTTGATGCCATCTTCAGCTTGACTAACATCGTAGCCAGCCATTTCCAAGTTGACGGCAACTAGTTCTGAAATCGCTGGGTCATCGTCTATGACAAGAATCCTCGGCATTCTTAAAAAATTATTACTACTTATTAAGGATAATTAACAACCTTTGATAGATACAAAGATTTTTGAATCAATGATGAAAAAGTTTTTAAATCTTACATAAATATTAAGATTAAATGACTGTGAAATCAAGACTCAATTACACGAAATCTTATAGTCTATGATGTGTTATTCTCCCCCCTACAATCCGTCTTGGTTTTTACAAAACGGTGTGATGATGACTGTATACACCGCTTTGTGGGGAAAACGTCACTGGAAAAGTACTACTAAAGACCCAGAACCGTCTTATCACGAAAAAATCTTTATTGGCGGCCAAGGTGTGCCAATTTTTGGCTTGGTTGCCATCCCGGAAAATGCTCATAGCACAATTATCGGCACTTATGGCATTACCGGAGAATTAAAAACAGAATGGTTTTTAAGAGTGCTAGGGCGTAAAGCTTATGCTCAAGGATACGCTGTAGTGTTGTTTGATTGGCGTGCCCACGGCAAAACTGCCGAATTATCCCCGACTCTAACCTCTGATGGTTTGTATGAGGGGGAAGATTTTGTTCGTATCGCCGCCGCTGCTAAGGCAATGGGATGTCCTGGGAAATTTTGGTTTACAGGGTTTTCTTTAGGGGGGCAATTGGCACTATGGGCAGTGAAGGTGGCTGGTGAGGTGATTAGGGAGTATGGAGATTTAGGGCTAGAAGATAGCGATATTGGCGGTGGTATGGTGATTTGTCCGAGTTTGGATTCGGAGCGATCGCTATCTTATCTAGTTACAAAGCCCTTCGGCAGATATTTAGAAGCAGGGATTGCCCAAAATTTAAAAAAATTGGCATGGCGAATTCATGATGCCCATCCTGGAAGCCTTGACCCGGAAGCGATTGAACGGGCGAACAGTATTTGGGGTTTTGATAATGAACTGGTAATTAACCGACTAGGTTTTTCTTCTGTGGAAGCGTATTACCAAGCTAGTAGTGCTTTACAAATATTGCCGCAAATCTCGAAACCGACCTTGATTTTATATGCTGCTGATGACCCACTTTTTGACCCAGCCATCATACCAGAATTAGAAGAAGCTTGCGATCGCAATTCCGCAATAGATTTGTTACTCACTCAATACGGCGGTCATGTTGGCTATTTGAGCAGCAAAGAGTGCCAGCGTCAAGTAAACGATTCTGATCTTTGGTGGGCATGGAATCGGGTTTTACAATGGTTAGAGCAACAACGAACAGAGTAGTAGGCGAGACGATATTCTAGTTGCTAGGATACTCGACAGATGGAGTCGTGTTGCTTGGAAGCCCAAAATAGAGAGGATGGCATTGACCCAGAAGCTACCACAATATCATTGGTAAACCAGCAATAACAGAAGCAATACCTGTCCAGAGAGTAAAACGCGCAATATCTAACTCATCCAAAGCAACGCTCATTTGCCTAATTGCTAATAGCAGCGCTGCTAGTAGCAGTATAAAGAAGGCAAAATACTCCAAATTTATAATCATTCATCCTCACTATGTTCTAAAAAAAGTAGTTGTAATAGGTTTTTAACAAGCTTTGGCAAGGGTTTTTTGTTCCAGATTTAACATTTTCTGATAAAAACTATTTATTACTGAAGAGATATCTACTTCAGAACACTTGCAGACATTGTTCGTAGTTCCTTTGAGTAATGCTCTAATAGCTAATGTTGTAGCCAAAATAAAATTTGCGATTCTCTCTCAGGGGATTTAATGTGGAGTTGAGGAGCATACATCTAGAGTAATAAATTATAATATTTAGCTGGCAAAAGCAATAAAAGCTACCTGTATTTATGTTTACAGCTAGACTTAATATCTAACAACACCTATGGCAGATTCTAGGAAAAACACGCGCAGTTGTATATAGTAATGCTAAAGCGTTAAACCAGATCCACCCATAATAATCGTCGTAATTAAACAAACTATTAAAGTACAATTCCCTTGACTTTTTGACTCAATGAGCGCTTCTAATGATATTTGGCAACCTGCACCCACAGATTTCACTTTGCTACCGGATGAGATTCATGTCTGGCGCATAGACCTTGAGCAACCGGAACCACAACTACAAAATTTAGCAGCAACTCTTTCCAGTGACGAAACGGCTCGTGCTGAACGGTTCTATTTTCAGGAACATCGACAGCGTTTCATTGCTGGTCGTGGTATTCTGCGAACTATATTAGGTAGCTATTTGGGTATCCAGCCTTTACAAGTGCAGTTTAATTATCAGCAGCGTGGCAAACCAGTATTAGCAGATAAATTTGCCGATAGTGGACTGGCATTTAACTTGTCTCATTCCCAAGGGTTGGGTTTGTGTGCAGTGAATTGCACTCGCCCAATTGGTGTAGACCTAGAATATATTCGCCCGATGTCTGATCTGGAAGCTCTTGCCAAACGGTTCTTTTTGCCGAGAGAATATGATATGTTGCGATCGCAATCTCCCAACCAACAGCAAGAGATATTTTTCCGTTACTGGACTTGCAAGGAAGCTTATTTAAAAGCAACTGGAGACGGACTATCCCAGTTAGAGCAAATTGAAGTATCGTTGACTCCCACAGAACCAGCCAAGTTACAGATATTAGAAGACTGGAGTCTTTTTGAACTACTACCTGCTAACAATTATGTTGCTGCTGTTGCGGTAGAGAATTTTGGCTGGGATTTGAAGTGTTGGCAATACTGATGTTGACTAAGCTCATCTCCTGGATGAAACAAGAGAGATATTGTGGACCAATGACAAATGACAACCAGCTTACTTATCCTCCTGCATATTTCTCACAATTTTTGTCACCAGGTTTCTAGGTACAAATCTGACGCTTTTTGCAAGTATTGCATTGAGTAAACCAGGAATGACAATGGTTTGACCCTTCATTAAAGCACGAAAACCAACTTCTGCTACTGTTCGTGCATCCATCATCCTCTTACCCTTGAGCAACTTAGAGTCAGCCATTCCGGTTCTTTCATGAAAGGCAGATGCGGTTGAGCCTGGGCAAAGAACTGTCACAGTGACACCAGTACCTTCTAATTCATTAGCGATCGCTTCAGAAAAAGATAAGATATAAGCTTTAGTAGCAAAATAAACCGCCATCAAAGGCCCTGGTTGAAAAGCAGCAGCCGAGGAGACGTTTAATATTTTACCTTCACCTTGCTTGACCATGTGCTTTACAAATAGCTTGGTTAAATGGGTGAGGCACACCAAATTTACTTGTAGCATTTCCAATTCAGTCGCTAGGTCTGTTTCGTGAAATAATCCATAGATACCAAATCCGGCATTATTTACCAGCACATCAACATTAATATCGGCTTTTTGCAACTCCGTGAAAATTTCTTCAGGAGCCGTTGATATAGATAAATCCTTAACAATAGTTTTGACAAAAATCCCAAATTTTTCTTGGAATTTAGCTGCAATTTCTACTAGCGTTGGCCCATTTCTGTCTACTAATACCAAATTGTAATCATGAGCAGCAAAAATACATGCTAATTCGTAGCCAATTCCACCGGCTGCCCCAGTAATAAGAGCAGTTTTTTTGCTCTGTCTTTGATGTGTTGTGTTCATGTAAGAATATTGGTGAATTCAATTTGATGAAGCTGCGTTGCATTTACAGTGGTTCTTGTTCTACAATTAAGTACGCGTAATATCTGAACCTACAAGAAATATCTTGAGTTATTACCCTTTCAAATGCTTATGTGATGCATTGGATAGATGTAGCAGTCCAAACGCAAATTTAGGACTTATGCATCGAAGAAGTTAGGCCTTAAAGGAGTTCGGTTATTTCAGACTGCTAGCATTTGGCTTTTGATCACTCACAAAAGCCAGCGAGTAAAATCAACCTTTTATGCCCGACATTAACCATTCTATCCTCAATTGCTTCTGTCAAGGGTTGAATACTAAAAATTTACATGATTGAGCATAAAAAAACAGGGCAATTAGATTGCCGCTGTTAGTGTATTAGTTGTTGCTGGCATCTGAAATATTGCTTGTTCAGTAGTACTGAGTTTTAAAAAGCATCGACTAAATAAAATTATTTTGTAGGCTGTGTTACGGCTTTAATAACACATCCTACGCAATTTGTGAATTCCTAAGCGAGATTCAAGAAGCCGCTTTGAATCAAGTAGGCAGTATAAGTCATAAACAATTGAGAGTCAATTGGTGGACAAGCAATAGAACTGCCTGCCAATGCATGGAGAGTATCTTGGCAGCTAATATGGGGTCTTCTAGCTTGTAAGTACAAATCAGGAATAGTCAGTTGTTCATCAGACCAACGTTCCAGCAAAAATGGTCGCAGAGTGTACAAAGGATTGTCAGCAGAAGTCACATTATTGATTAACTCTGATTGCCATTTCTCGTAAGGAATCATTTCAACTGAATAACCAAAAGAGCGTATCCACTCAACTAGCATTTTCAAAGCGGCGGGTTGGGGATGTTGTAAATTGAAAGCCTTACCTATGGATTCTTTTTGGCGTGATAGATAAACAATGGCTTTACTTACATAGTCAACAGGTGACATATCCAACATATAATCTACATCAGGGAAATATCCCATTTGTAGACAGCCTTTGGTCATCAAGTTGATAAAGTCATGTGTGTTACAAATGCCTGTTTTGCTATCACCTGAAATCAGTGGTGGTCTGTGGATAGTTACAGGAAGTCCACGGTCACGAGCAATTTTAACTAACTTTTCAGCTACCCATTTTGTTTGTGAGTAACCAAGATAAATACCTTCCCAATGATTGAATTCATCCTGCTCTTTAACAACCTTGCCAGCATAAGCAGTCGATTCAAAAACAGCCACACTAGAAACGTAATGTACAGGCTTAACTTTAACTTGACAAGCCAATCTCAAAACTTCTTGAGTGCCTAAAACATTGGCTGCTTTCAGTGCAGAGTATGGGAAAACATAATTCAACAAAGCAGCACTATGATATATAGTATCAATATTGGCAGCTAAAATTTGAAACTGTTCCGAACCAATACCTAACAATGGTTGAGATAAATCGCCGACAATCGGAATAATTCTGGAGTTAAATTCTTCTTGCCAAATTGCATACTGTTCCAGATTTTTTTGCAGTTTGCTTTTGCCTTCTTCGGCATTAGCAGCACGCACTAAGCAATAGATATCCGCATTGGTTTCTTGTAGCAATTCCCGGATGATAAAAGCTCCTAAAAAGCCGGTTCCGCCAGTTAAAAAGATGTTCTTGGGTTCACCCACAAGCACATTAGATGCTGCACCAGGATGGATAGTGGGGTCAAGAACAGCCTCAGCACCTAAATCTAGAACAGAGGGTGCAGTGTTGGCATTAGAGGCTACTACCTTTGTATCTTGAACTGGCGAACCATCTTGCACTTCTTCAGCTAAACGCTGTGAAAGAGCTTCAATATTTGGGTAATGCCACAGAAGCAACGGAGATGGTTGAAATCCGAGCAACTTTTCTAAGTTACTGACTAGAATCATTGCTTGGGCTGAATCCAAACCATAGTTTTCTAAATGTTCTGTGACATCTATTTCATCAGTTGCTACTCCTAACAACTTAGCTAAATTAGATACCAAAAATACTTGAATATCGTCTGCTGTGAAAGACTGTTTTATAGTCATTTTTAAATCTCCAACAATGATGTAGAACGAACAGGGTGATATTGACTGTAATAATCGGAAGCTTGCAGTCCTTGAATTTTCAAATTTTGGACACGATACAAAAAGGCTGCACCAGTCATAATTTGATTAGCAACATCAACTACCTGACGATTATTTGGTTCAGAAAGGTAAGAACCGCGTACCCAGTCATTGAAACCGCCCATTGCCGGGCCACACCAAATTTGATAATCGACTTCTCTACCTTTTTCACCAGAACTAGACCAGCGAGAAGATAATCCGAGATACCAACGGAAAATCAACGCCATTTTTAGTTTAGGATTATTGACTGCTTTCCCAAGTTTCTCAGGATTTTTTTGGGATAAATAAGCCGCAGTTCCTTCCCATACTTCAGCAATAGTTTTGCGAAAAACTTGTTTTTCTAATTTCTCTCTTTCTACAAGGGGGATGCTTTCAATGGAATCATAAGCGCGATAGAGTTCAAATAATTTCTGCGCTCGCATGGGGAACATTGTACCCCGTTTGAGAACTTGTAATTTGACTCCCATTTCAAACATATCGGCTGCTGGGGCCATTATCATATCAGCCATTTCTGCTTGGGCTAATAGCTTTTTGGTATGTTCACAAGCCCCAGATTCAACACATGACTGATTGATTGAGCCAGTCATTATATAAGCAGCACCCATCATAAAGGCTGCTAATGCTGATTGTGGTGTTCCAATTCCTCCTGCTACGCCAATTCTAATGGGTGTTTGGTAATGATATTGTGCTTGAATTTCATCTCGCAAGGCAATAATAGAAGGTAACACACAAACCAAGGGACGGTTATCTGTATGACCTCCAGAATCAGCCTCGACGGTAATATCATCAGCCATCGGAACTTTAGCTGCAAGGGTTGCTTGTAACTCAGTAATTAATCCTTGTTCAAGAAGTTCTTTGATTATTCTGGCTGGTGCTGGTTGCAGAAATTTAGTCGCAACTTCTCGGCGAGAAATTTTGGCAATGATTTTATTTTTGATTTCAATTTGATTGGCGCTATTTAATGCCAATCCAGCAACACGGTAATAAACAATGTTGGGGGTCAAGTCGAGAAATGCAGAGGCTTCTACTGTTCTCACTTGATATTTGAGGTATAAATCTACTGCACGGCGTTCAATCGCAGGTTCGTTGGGGCTGTGGATTAGATTAAATGCATAAGGCCCTTGAGGTAAAGCTTCTTGAATGCGATTTATGGCTGCTTCCAAACGTTCTGGAGTTAAACCACCTGCACCAAAGGAACTCAAAATTTGCTCTTTTCCGAGTGCAATGACCATTTCTTCAGAAGCAATTCCGCCAGCCATTGCGCCGGTAACGTAGGCATATTTTACTCCATGAGAGGAGAGAAAATTCGGATCTCCAAATTGTTGAATGCGGATTGGGGCTGCAAATGTTAGCAGTTCTACTTGTGCTGTTGTGCCATTATCACCAGGGCATAAATACCCCTCATTTGTGACACCGATTTTTCCGGCAACTTTCACGATGTAGCAGGGTTTATTTAACACCATCAATTTATCTTTGATGGTTTGTTTCTCGAAAGATACAGTTTCTAAAGAACCTTTCCAAACCTGGTTTTTGTTATAAGACCAAGCAGAGAAATTAAGACCATTATCGTGTTTACTGAGTACCGTATCTACGGTTGTCACGGCAGTTATCCCTCGGATTACAATTATTAAATAAGGGGAGTGGGGAGTGGGGAATAGGGAATGGGGAAGAAATATTTTCCTTTTATCAGTTCACCTTTCCCCTTACCCAAGGTTATTGACGGTTGCAGTATGTAGACTTATGTCAAGATTCTTCGTTAAGCAAGTTTTGGGCGCAAGCTAGTTGCAATTGAATTATTTCGCTCATTTGTTGACTGTAATCTTGTCTAGCTTGTAAGAAGGCAGTGTGTGCTTTAGTTATCTTTGAATTATTAGCATTGAGCTTTTGATACTGGGTCTTATTTAAATCGAACATGCTGATGATGCTACTAATTTTTTGAGTTCTGACGGGTGTGGAAGAAAGAGAAATTGGCTGTCTAATTGCGCTTGACTCAGAAGATTGTAATTGTTCTCTCGGTTGAAAAACGTTATCAATGATATTTTTCGGTTTTACTTCTTCTGGCTGAGGCAAGATGTTAGAGGAGTAAGTTTCTTCTTGGGTTATTTGGTTAGAAGTGTTAAGAGAATCTGTGATTTCAGATTGTTGGAGATTAGGTATCTTTGGATGCTGTATTTTGAAGCGTTCGCTCCTAAGCTCCCCAGCAAAATCTTCAACAAGTTTGCGATTTTCGTCGCTCAAAATTGTAGCAGCAATTGCTTTTCCACCCAAGGTAACTGTTCTCAATGTTGCTTTATTTTGATTAGCGGTTCCTTGAGCTTTGTTGTACAGTGGTGATAAATCCACGTTCACTTGATGACTGAGTAATTTTGCTAATGCTTTGACCATTGCAGCATGGTCATCCATTCCTCTACGATTTAGAGAGACGGTGATATGTTCTTGGTTGCCGAGAATTTTATCAATCCATCGTGAACAGACATTACCTGCACCAGCTTCTAGAAATATTTTGACTCCATCACCGTAGACACGATTAACTAATTGCGGAAAATCAAGTTCTTGGCACAACCCTTTGGCGATGTTGTGGGCAATGGTATCGCTATCAAGTGTAATTGGTTGATAATCGGCGGCAGAATAAAAAACAATACCTGGAAGATTTTGCGATGGTAAGGTGTTTACCTTCTTGATTTCCTCGTACTGCGATCGCATCGCTTCACAATGTATCACATGGTCGAAGGGAGCAGGGAAGGCATTGCAACCTAAAGTCGCAATCACTCGCTTACAGGCGGCATCATCACCAGCAATTAATACTTCTTCTGGTGTGTTGATTTGAGTTAGGTAGACGCGATTCTCATGTTTCAGGCATTCTCTAACTTGCGATGGAGTCGCCATGAGAACATAAGTATTCCAAAGATTGTTGTTTGGTGAATCGGTTAATCCCCAATATTCACGCACAGCATTTTTTGGCCCAGATAATTTATCACCAAATAGAGGTGATGAGTTTAAGGTATTACTTCCACCCTCAAAATCACTCCAAACCCCTTGGGCAACCATCATACTAGTTTCACCCAAACTATACCCAAATACAGATTGCGGCTTGACTTTAAAATCATCTCGGAAAATTGCCGTCATATATCTAGCAAAGGCAATTTCACTTTCAAACATTGCTAGTGAATCATCTAACAATTGCTTTTCGAGAGTTTCTAGTTGCCTAGTTGTCAATTTAGGCAAGCTTCTGGGATAAACCAGCTTTTCAACATCGGCAGCCCGGTTGTAGAGATTGTTACTTTTTAAATCCTCGAACACTTTCGGAAATAAGCGAAAAACAGTCCGACCAATACCGATATAAGAATTGACTGCTGCGGGATAAACGTAAGCAACTGCTCCAGTTTTACCCAATGGTTTCGCGGTGAAATAACTTCCTAGTGGTGTTTGCCAATCTGTGCCGTTTTCAAAGGCATTATTTACACCTTTGCGGGCAGATTCAATTTCTTTGAGTAAATCTTTTGTGTTACGTCCTGTGATTGATAAGACGTATTTTGGATTAGAATGCTGTTGAAAGGTAGCGAATGTCTCGCTGGCGGTAGCTGCTAAAGAAGAACTCGCTTCTATGGTATTTTGGAGATTGTTGAGAAGATCAGAGATGGTGGTGCGATCGCTAACTGCGATCGGAAACAGATGAAAAGGCATTTGTTGCAAATATCTGTTGTCGCGCTCCTCTTGGCTGGGTTCCTCCGATAAGATTAAATGGGCGTAACTGCCATCTATAGCCATGCTATTAATTGCTGCTATTCTGCGTGTGCCGCCTTTATCGACAAACCAAGGTCTTGATTCCATTGCCACATAGAAAGGGCTACCTTCCCATACTTGCGGTGTTTTGACACCAGACCATTTGGGTGTGGCGGGAATATACCTGTAATAAAGACAGAGAGCGGTTTTGATTAAGCTAGCAATTCCCGATGCTGTATAGGTGTGGCCGATATTGGATTTAACGCTACCCAATGCACAATGCAAACCATTGCCCACTTTCGGATAAGCTTGCAATAAACCCGTGATTTCGGCTTCATCCTCCTGGGGAACGCCACTACCGAAGACTTCCACATAGTTGACTTCTGTGGGTTGAATCTCCGCCATCTGGAAAGCTTGTTTGCAGACATTGCTGATAGCTGAAGCATCAGGTTTTACCAAAGCGTCACTCAAAGTAGAATTACCTTGTGCGAAACTCATGGCATCAATTACTGCATAGATGCGTTCGTTGTCTTCCTTAGCAGCTTCGTAGCGCTTGAGGACGACAGCACCAGCACCTTCGCCAACCGTCCAGCCATTAGCTTGTTGGTCATAACCCAACGTATTCACACCCGTATTAATTGGCGCAAATTGGCTGCGGAATAAGACGTTTTCCACACCGCCGGCTAAATCCACTGCACCAACAACCACCGCGTCTACTTCTCCCGTAGCGAGTAGCATTTGGGCAACTTCCAACGCTTTGAGGGCAGAATTTTCGCCAGCGCTGACCGTGAATGCAGGGCCAGTGAAATTCCATAAAGCAGAAATCCGACTCGCCATGATGTTGGCGATGTGACTTACATATTCGCCGATTTCTACTGGTTGGTGAATGCTATCTTTAACAATGGTTTCTAGTTGCGCCAGTTGTTCAGCAGGTAGAGAAATTCCTTGGTTGAGTAAGCCATCCTTAACTTGCCAAGATAGATTCCATCTTTGCTGTAGCTGATGCACAGAGAATTCTGTCTCTGCGGCGACAATCACTGCGACATTGCCACCTTCCTGTAGTTTCGCATCTTTCACGGCGCGATCGCTAACTTTCAGGAGTAACAATTGTTGTGGGTTTAATTTCTCTATTTCATTCGGTGGGATTTTGCACGATAAAGTATCGATTTCAAAATCCTTGATATATGCTCCTACTGGTGCTTTCCCGTCTGTTAAACCGTACTCTTTCAGGACACTTTCTTGATTTTCTATACCATGCCATCTTTGAGGCGGTAGAGAAGTAAAATGCTGTGTTCCATCATAAATACTCCGTTCAAAAGCATCTAAACCATTGCAGTTACCAAAAAAGGCATCCATGCCGACAATGGCGACTTTGGTAGGTGGAACAGGTGGAGTTGATTTAACTGATTCTGTTGTATTTCCTTGTTCTAAAATCAGATGAGAATTAGTGCCGCCAAAACCAAAAGCACTAATAGCAGCCCGTTTAATTGGTGCGTTATTATTTGGCCATGCTGTAGCTGTTCTAACAATTTTATCGGCGGAGATTGTACCTTTTTCTGATATTAAAGGTTCAGAAACATTCATGGTTGGTGGAATTACACCATGAGACATACTCAAAATCACTTTAGTCAAGCCAACCATGCCAGCAGCAGTTAGCAAGTGACCAGTATTTGCCTTGGCAGAACCTACCAGAGGCGCAGCTTGATTTTGACCAAAGAATGTTTCGATGGAATTGAATTCGGTTGTATCTCCTAGTAATGTGCCGGTGGCATGACACTCTAAATAATCGATGCTTTTTGGACTAAAATTTGCTTCCTTGTAGGCTCGTTCAAAAGCTAAGGTTTGCCCTTTAGGATTAGGGCTGAGTAAATGTTTACCTTTGCCATCATTCGAGAGTCCATTACCGCAGATAGTGGCGAGAATATTATCACCATCTCTAACGGCATCAGAATACCTCTTCAGCATCACCATCCCAACACCATCGGCGGGAATTAGCCCTCTAGAGGATTTATCTAAGGGACGGCTGATACCGTTTTCTGCATACCCTTGAACACCGGAAAATAACATCCGCACGAATAGGGAATCTGCACAACTGATGGCTCCAGCTAACATGACATCAGCTTTGTGTGACCATAAGTAATGAGATGCTAATTTAATCGCATAAAATGAGGACGAACAAGCAGCATCTAGACATAAATTAATCTGGGATAGAGATAGAGCTTGAGCAACGATAGATGCTGGTAAACCAGATATCATCGCATTGGATAAAGATGCTTTAGTTGCACTTGGTAAAGCAGCTAAATCAAAGTCTTCATCCTGCAAAAGTTCTCTAACAGCAGGATTAATAGCTTGCTGGTAAATTGGAGAGAATAATTGATTAGATAATTTTGTCGGGAATGACAAATTACCTAAAATTACGCCGCATTTTGCCAGAACGGTTTGATTACCCCAATAACCACTTTGTTCAATTGCTTGTTTAGCGGCATACAATGACCATTTGAAGGTGTTATCTAAACCAGCAAAAAATTCTGATGGTAGATTGTATTCAGATGGATTAAAATCGAAGTTGCGGATGTAACCGCCTTTGAGTGAATAGGTTTTGTCTGGTGTACCTTTAACTGGATTGTGAAAGATTGTCGGATCTACTCCGATTTCTTCGACGGTTGCAGAGGATGTCGAATCTTTTTGATTAACGATGTTCTGCCAGTATTCTTCAGGATTTTTAGCATCGGGGAATAGGCATGATAATGCGATGATGGCTATTTTTTCCACGATTTATATGCTCCGAGTTTGGGTATTTAGCAAGAGATAATTAAAAAGCAGGATTTACGCTGTTCCCCAAACTTTGAAGTGGCAAGTTATAGCAATCCTATCTGAGTTGTGAAAATTACTTTTTTTAATCGAACCACAGAGGCGCAGAGAGCGCAGAGAGAAGAATAAAGAGAGATTTTTACAACTGATTTAGGACTGCTATAGGTATTGAGTAGTAAAGGAGTATTTCTAGCTTCTGAGCATTTTCATTGACCAAATAATGGCATGAGCGCGGAGCATTCTTGAATAGATTTTACCTTGGCGATCGTGTATGATGAAGTTTGCGATCGCACTGCTTGGTGTCTTAGCTAATACTTCACAAGAAACGTAAAAAGTTTCGTTATGTGGTATCATCGCAAATTGTTCAAACTTTTCTACTTTTCCAGGTAAACAACCTTCTTCATGAAAGTGTTGTGTCCAAACCCATAAGGCGTGCATACTCAAGTCAGTGGTGTAAGGATTAACCCACTGAACAGGGAATTGTCCTTGTTGTTGTGCGCTGAGTTCTGGCCACAGACATTCTGTAGTAATTTTTTCAGGACTGATGTTTAAAACTCTTTTGATTTCTTGAAACCCGGGGCCATGAAATAATGTAGCCCCACCATTTTGGTAAAAATCTTTTCCTGTAGCGGTGATGATATTATCTTCTTCGAGATTGAGAGATTCATAAGTGGGTACATCTGGGATTTCTCGCTGGAGATTGAGTTGAGCGCTAAAATGAAACTGGATTCTACCTTGTGGGTTTTTACTCGAAATTTTGGCTTTAAGTTCGATTCTTTCAAGATTAACTTTAGAAATTTCTTCTATTTCTAAAATATGTTCTTTCGCTAATGTTTCATTGAAAGTAATCCCCTTTAAAACTTTAAAATCTTGGTAATTAAACAATCTGTAGCCTGGATATAATTGTTCACAAGCATTGATAATCCAGGTCATTGCACAAGTTGCTGGTAAAACTGGAGAACCAGCAATCGTATGATCGTGCAAAAATGGATTAGCCTCCAATGTCATTTGGCGACGGATACGATAGGTTCGTAGTTCTGAATCTAACTCTGCCGCCAGGGGAACTAATGGGCTACCAATAACAACTTGTGCGGTTGCATGGTTGGTATTATCCATTTCTTTAACGAGCATTTGCGCCCCGACTGCAATGGGAATTATATCAATTTTTCGCTCTTGAAAAATTTTCTTTAATTCTGCTGTCACCATTCCACTGTCCCAAGCGCCCCAGTTGATAGCGACTACGTGACATGAGGGATAAGTTTGCTTAAATATATGGGCTGATTTGTTCAGAATTTCATTTGCGATCGCATAATCAGATTGTCCCGGATTTCCGTAAAAACCTGTTACGGAAGAAAACAAAACTAAATGCTGAAGTTGATTAGGGTTGACGCAAGTTAGTAGGTTTTCTAAACCTTGAACTTTGGCGGTGTAAACTTTTTCAAAATCCTCTTCTGTTTTCTTTTCAATTAACTTATCAGCTAAGTTTCCCGCGCCGTGGATGATTCCGGTAATTGGGCCGAGATGTTGCACAGCAGTGGCAAGTTTTTCTTGTAAAGCTGGCGTATCTGTGACATCGACGCTGATATATTCTGCTTTAGCTCCAGTTTTTTCAATTGCTGCTAGAGTCTTTTTAATTTCACGGCTGGAGGTAATTTTGTTATATATTTTTTGCACATTCATGGGTGTAGGCTTCTCTCCTTGAGAAAGAAGATTTTCCATGATGCATTTTTTCAATGCGGAGTCATCAGAATTTTGAGCAAAATCTGGCTCGGTTTCTAATAGTTCGGAGCGACCGAGGAGGATGAATTTGCAGGGTTGCTGTTGAGCTAATCTGATAGTACACTCAGCCGTAATCCCTTTTGCACCGCCACTCACGACAAAGACAGATGATGGACTAAGCTGGGCTGTTTGTGTCATAAATCCTCGTGAATACCTGCATAAATTGGGTTTTTTGATGTGTAACTTATTCTTGAAACCCCCGCTTTCATTCCTCTCCCCCACAGGGCTACGGTCTGAAGTAGCTGATTAACCAGGGTTTTACCCCACCCTAACCCTCCTGCCCTTGTAAAGGGGAGGGAACTAGATTTCTTTTTCCCCCCTTTCCAAGGGGGGATTAAGGGGGGTAATTCGACCGTAGCCACAGGGAGAGAGGCTTTGATTCTTACTCCCCTTCCCTTGTAGGGAAGGGGTTGGGGGTTAGGTTCGAGATAAAGTTGCACACAACATTAATCAACTTTTTAATCGGCGATAATGGTGACTCGTCCTTGTGAGCCGTAGCCAACTTCACTTATGTAAAGGTTGGGGTCGTGAAGTTCGGCGATGATGTTTTGTACTGACTGTTTAGCATCAAGTCTGGGGCTTAGGTCGATCGCACGAGTAAATACTTTTGGCCATTCCCATCTCAGAGTTTTGGTTAAGCCGAACAAACCAGCGCCGATCGCACCGAAGTTAACTTTGTACTCTAAACCGAAGGCTCCATCAAGGTGAGCTACTGTGCAGAAACAACTACGTCCATGCTTTGCGGCTTCGTTGAGGGAGGGTTTAAGGTGTTTCGCCATCAAAAATACGTGCTTGACGATCGCCTTTTCTGATTCGTTATAAGAAATACTTCCGGTGTGATTTCCTACAAACATTGGATGGAGGTGGATGAAAGCCCCAATCGCTCCGCAGTGAGATGCGATCGCTTGCAATTGTTGTTGAAGATGTTCTTCACTCAAGTTTGCTAAGGTGACGCGGGTTACTCCTGTGGGTAAGGGCGCTTGTTGAGCGATGAGCGATTGGGGGAAGCTGATAACTACTACTTTCCAGCCTTTCTCGATTAGGGATTCAGCTAATTTATAAGTGGTGAGGGAACCATCATCGGTGATTAAACCGATGTGTCCCTCTGGTAATGTGAAATCCAAATAATCGGGCTGTGGTAAGCTTCTGAGTTTGACCGGATGGCGCTGGATAGTATGCTCTAATTCCGGTGGTTGTTGGACAAACTCAGGCTCAGACTTTTTTTTTTCACCTCCAGCTAACTGCTGTAGGTAATCAACTATTTGACCGATGGTGCGGAGGTCTCCGAGTTCTTCGATATTCGGTTTGGGTAAGTTGGGGTACATTTCTTGCATCGCCCCTAAGATTTCCACCCGTTTAATCGAGTCAATCCCTAAGTCGGCTTCCATGTCCATCTCCAGTTCCAGCATCTCGACTGGATAACCGGTTTTATCGCTGGTGATGGCTAACAGGGTTTCACCTAAGTTTGCAAATTCATCACTTGTAGCGGGAGCAACTTCTGGTTCTGGGGTGAATGCGACAACTACGCTGGGTTCCGGTGCAGCGACTACCTCAACTACTGGTGCAGCCTCTACTGGAATCTCGGCTGCTGGTTGCACTTCGGGAATTGCAACTTCTACCGCAACACCTTTGGAAGCGTGGGATTGCAGATACTCTACAACTTGGCCGATGGTGCGTTTTTCTGACAGTTCTTCTAAATTGGGCTTGGGTAGGTTGGGGTACATCTCTTGTAGCGCCCCTAAGATTTCCACCCGTTTAATCGAGTCAATCCCTAAATCAGCCTCCATGTCCATGTCCATTTCCAGCATTTCGACTGGGTAGCCGGTCTTATCGCTGGTGATGGCTAAGAGATTTTTATCCAAGTCAACAATATCGATAGTTGCGTTAGATACAGGTGCAGCAGTTGTGGGTGCTGGTTCTGCAACAACTTCCTTGACTGGAGGTGAGCTAATTTTAGCTACAACCTCGGCTTGGGGTTCTACTACTACTGGGGCAGGTGGCGCGACTACAGGCTCTACTGTCTCGACAGTGGCGAAGTGAGGAGTGGGTAGTAGAGACGCGATTGATCGTGTCTCTGAGAATACAGGAGTTTCAACTACAGGCTCTACAGCAGCCGGGAGAGGTGCTTGGGTAACATTTAAGCCATTTTTAGCTACAGGCTCAGTTACAGGCAAAGGCTGGCTTTCTACTATCTTGGTCGGTGCATCAGTAACAGTTGTTTCTTTGGTGAACGGAGTGAAATTGCTGAGTTTCTCTGTTAGTTGAGTTGCTCCCTCACCAGAGATGATTTGAGAATATTCTTGCTGTATGAGTTGGAAAAAGCTCTTAGTATATTCCAACTGCTCTTGGAGATATTGCTCATGGATGCGTAGAGTTTCACCTTGTTGGGAATGAAACTGCATCATGCTACGCTCTAAGCTTTCCATGACAACTAGCTTCATTTTGGCAGTTTCTTCTGTTGATTTACTTTCGCTCAACAAGGAATTCTGCTGCTGCATCAGTTGGAAAAACGCTTTAGCGTATTCCATTTGATGGTTGAGATAAGTACCGTGAACTTGTAAATTCTCGGCTTGATTTTCCTGGAACTGTGTCAGGAGATATTCTAAACTTGCTAAAAGTTGTTCGTAATTTGTAAGTTTTTCTGGTGTTGGTTGCATCTTAGATTCCTGGGCTGGTTGTGACAGGGTAACAGGATTCATCTGTTGCTCTGGCTGGGTGATGATATTAGCAGTCACACCGTTCATTGCTGGGGTAAGTTTTTTATGTCCGTTAGTCTCTATCACTGCTACAGGTGGAGTTACACCGGGGCTGCTAAATAAAGGAGCCACAGTTTCAGAAGCTTCGGGAGTGGGTAATGTGACTTTATGCCCATCCTGCAAAGCTAGAGCGAAGGCATTTTTCGTTTTTTCGGATCTGTAGTTTATGCCGTTTAAACGGACATTTAATGTCTTCTTCGTCTCAATTGGGGGGATAGTTTGGGGAAGTTGGTAAGGATCGAGGTTATTTAAAGCCATACCAATCACTCGCAACTGCACAACTGCTTCTCGCAAAGAGCGATCGCTATTCTTTTGAACGCTAGGGTTCAAAGATACGGTGATGTGTGGACGATCGCCAAGGATATCTTTCACTAAATTGGTGAGAATTCTTCTCGGCCCAAATTCCACAAAGCAAGTACCACCCGCCGCATAGATATTTTCAATTTCCTGTTTAAACAGCACCGAGTTGGAAAGGTGGCTTTCGAGGATTTTTTGAATACCTTGGGCTTCCTTGGGATACTGCTTACTGGTGACGTTGCTGTAAACAGGGATTTTGGGACTTTGGAATTTGACAGACTTGGTTGCGATCGCAAATGATTTCTGAGCAAAGGCAATTAGCGGTGTATGGAACGCTGCTGAAACAGGTAACAATACAGCTGTATATCCTTTCTCGTGTAAAGCCTCTTTGATTCTCGCTATTTCTGCGGTAGGCCCAGCCAAGACAAATTGAGTCGGAGAATTTTGATTAGCGATCGCAACTTGAGGAAAATGTCTGATTACTGCTTCAACTTTGCTGATGTCTTCTTTGACAGCCAGCATACTACCCGCATCATGATCTGGGTCTTCTGGAGCCGCCATTGCTTGACCCCTAGCTTTCACTAAGAACAAGTAATCTTCGGTACTCAAAACTCCCGCAGCCCATAGTGCTGTGAGTTCCCCAAAGCTATGACCAGCAACAAAATCTGACTTAAATCCAGCTTGTTGCAATATGCTGTACATCCCTGCACTCAACACCCCGATGGCTGGTTGAGCGTATTCTGTGCGTTGCAAGGCAGCAATTTGGACATTCTTTTCTGCCTCTCCAAACACAGGATGAGGGAAAACGATTTCTGACAACGGCTGCAAATTATCTTTGAGCAACAGGCTATCCATATAGCCATGAAGACGACGCATCAAAGGAAAATTCATCACCAGTTCGCGTCCCATCTCCAAGTATTGCGAACCTTGCCCAGAAAATAGAGAGACAACTTTTCCGCCCAACTCCATACCAGAGGAACGGTAATAAATCCCTTGGGGATGCTCCCAAGATGCTGCTGAACCTTTGAGTTTTAGCCAGTCAATGCTAGTTTGCAGGAACTTGCAAGCTTCTTCGAGATTCTCAGCGACAAACCCAAATCGGGGAGCAGAGAGGGGAATCTGTTGTGATTTGCACTCATTGACTAATTGTGAGTAGTGTCTGGGTGCTTCAGGCGATCGCAACTTACCCAAAATGTCTTCCGATTTGCTCAACAGTTGCTCTACTGTAGGAGCAAACAACAGCACTTCACTAGCATCACTATGTAAGCGGTAAGCGGCGTTCTGGTCGGCTTCATATTCTTCCAAAACGACGTGATAGTTGGTTCCACCAAATCCAAAGGAACTCACACCCGCACGTCTTGGCGCTTCCCCTTCTGGACGAATCCAAGGTCTGGTTTGGGTATTCAAATAAAAGGATGAATTTTTAATGTTGAGTTTGGGGTTTGGCTCGGTGATGTTAATTGTCGGTGGTAATACTTTGTGATGTAAAGCCAAAGCAGTTTTAATCAAACTCGCCGCACCCGCAGCCGCTTTTGTGTGTCCAATTTGTGATTTTACACTACCCAAAGCGATGTGCTGCTTTTTGTCATCATGCACATCGAAGAAGTCTTTTAAAGAACCGAATTCTGTCGGATCTCCAGCCATTGTGCCGGTGCCATGTGCTTCCATCAAACCAACAGTAGCGGGAGAGAAGCCGGCATCTTCATAAGCACGTTCTAAGGCTTTGACTTGACCTTCTTTGCGGGGAGCATAAATGCTCTTATAACGCCCATCGCTGGAAGTACCAATACCTTTAATTACGGCATAGATTTTATCGTTGTCCCGTTCAGCATCTTCTAACCGTTTGAGGACAATCATCCCGATACCTTCACCTAGCATCATCCCATCGGATTTAGCATCGAAAGGTTTGACATTTTCACTAGGAGAAACTGCCGGTGTTTTGCTGAACGAGATGTAAGCCATGATGGTGTTGTCGGTATCAACACCACCAGTCAGCATCATGTCAGAACGATGCTCAACTAGCTCACTAATTGCCATTTTCAAAGCACCAAAGGAACTAGCGCAAGCGGCATCAACTACACAATTCATTCCGCCAAAGTTTAGGCGATTGGCAATTCTACCCGCGACGACATTCGCTAACATTCCAGGAAAAGCGTTCTCATCCCATTTTACGTAAGCGCTTTTGATTTTATCGACGATTTTTTTGGTATCTTCATCGGATAAACCACTGCTTTTAAGCGCTTTTTCCCAAATCGGATATTCCAACCTGGCAGACAGTGGCATTCCTAACTGCTTGGCCATAGCCACGCCTAAGATGACACCAACAGTCTCGCGGTTAAACTCACATTTTTCGCCATAACCTGCATCTTCCATCGCCTCTTTCGCAACCACTAAACTTAATAGTTGCGATACATCTGTAACTTCCAAAATGCTGGGCGGTATGCCGAATTCCATCGGGTTAAAATCTACCTCTGGAAGAAACCCACCTCTTTTACAGTAGGTTTTATCTTCAGTAGTTCTAGGATTCGGATCGTAATAATCTTCAACACTCCAATGAGTGGAAGGAACATCAGTAATACAGTCAATTTTGTTTACAATATTTTGCCAGTATTCCCGCAAATTTCTAGCTTGAGGCAATAGAGAAGCCATTCCAACAATGGCGATAGGATTGTGTTGTAATTGTCTGTTAATTTTGTTGATTGACACTGATTTTTCCGAATTCATTTTTTTTCCCTCGATAGACTTAATCACAGCCTGTTCACAATTATTTATCAGGCTCTCTAACTCCGTTAAGGCAGTATCAATTGAATAAGCAGACATAGGGCATAGTTAGTACTGTGAATTGTGTAGCTACAGTAATTTCTGTTGCCTACTAAATAATGAAAAACTCTCGTTTTGTAAGCAGTTAGCTATCCTATCTCCGCTAAATACTTGTTTCCAAATCGACACCACACGACACATACTGCCAGGAGAAAACCTGATGTTTCCAGGCGGCTTTGGCATACTGCGTAGGCGTAGCCCGTCGTAGACATCGCACAAAAATGTTATCCAACGCTAGACTCTTGAAATTGTGGCAATAGGTCAAAGACGTTGTTAAAACTGGTAAAATAGTCTTGGAGTGTAATAGCTGCTTGACCAGTGAATTTAATCCATTTGTAATGGTAAAGATTTTGAGTAATGGTATCCTACTGGAGTGATGGGAACTGAGGAGTAGCTAAGAGAACAGAAACGTTTTTTCACCCAAAAGCATTTGATTATCTAGGCTAATCACAGCAACATAGCTGTTGTGAATGACAACGTTCTGTATCTTGTTCAATGTCATAGCCAGTTTCAACGTCCGGGATAATATATTTTATGCTATTTGAACCAGGAAAGTTGACAAGCTTGTTACACAAAAGACACCACCTTTAATCCGAATTTATGTAACTTGAACAAGTAATGAAACGGTCACAAGGTAATGACAAAGCAGTTATCTTTAGTTATTTTTAATTTAAAAATATCAATTTAATAACTAGTTTGTATAACCACTTTAAAGCATTGAATTACTAAAAACACTAGCATACTTTACAGAAACTAAATCATTTCTTTAAAGTTATTTCATAAACAAACATCCACAATTACTGATGTTAATTTGAATAAATTTAAGCAAAAAAGTATAATTTATGACTCTATAAATGTATGAGAGATTTTGTTATCTACGGGTTAGCCATAAGTTTGTGCTGAATTAAGTTAACAATGAAAATTTGTTGTCTAGTAAGTCACAATTGAATGAATACATAGATAAATTGAATAGCCATAAGTATGTTTTCTCAGAGAAACATCATAATTTAGTCAAAGTTTTTGGTTATTTTTCAATATAAGTCAAGTTAAAAAGCAAAGTGGTTATTTATAAAGCAAATATTAATTTTTAGTATGTTACTTGATAAACATAATCATGATTGCATCAGTTAGAAAGCTAGGGCGAATAGAATTCGCGGCTACACAAACATAGACGCTTTGCGGCTTCCCGCAGGGTAGTCCGCCTCCGCGGACTAAGAAAAATTAATTGGGTATTTTAAACCCACGGAGGTGGGTTTTGTTTGTGTAGACGCGGTTTCTAACCGCCCTTTTAACTAGGTATTTTTAGATGTACGTTAACCTAACTCACCAAAGGTATAACTTCATGCATTTAATGAGTAGAATCAAAAGCAATAATAATGTCTTATAGTACACAACCTTGCTAATAATAATCTGTTAGTAATATCAAATCTGCTTAATAACTAACTATCTGTTGGTATTCAATTGCTAGACAAGAGATTAGTGACAAGTAACTTTTGCAGCATCTAATCTTACTGTGATGAAATAATTTAGTGAGAGAATCAGGATTTATGCAAAGTTTTTTGGTTGACAATACTCGATTTTTACGCCATACTTAATGACAAGTTTATCCCAATTCTGAGTTCATTTTTATTAGCGCTTCGTTGTTCTTGAGAGTTAAGTTTTCTGGTTAGAGCTATTGTATTTTACGCTACTGGATTAGATATCAAATTAGGATATAACTTAGGAAGCTTTGAAGTAACACCACCATTAATTTTCACGCCACAATAGTAAATTTGGGCGGTAAAAGCGTACAACAATTCATATAAAACCAATTTAGAACCATCCACATTATTAAGTAGAAACCTAGAGGAAAAATCCTCGTGGGAATTTGCGGATGAGTCTATATCTAATCGACTAAATATAACCAGGCTATCTCCTAAAAAAGCAGAATTGGAATGAAAATATGGCAGCAAATAAAGAAAGCCGATTATTCACAAAACCCGTAGGTAGATCACAAGTAATTTTGGCAGCTTCTCTGACTCTAGCGGCTGGATTAATCGCTTTTTATAGTTTGGTACCGTTTTGGTCTAAACCTAAAGTTGAGACACCGCCAGCGAATCCACCAAAAGCTGCTACGCCTGTGAAAGTTGCTGTGACAGCCTTGGGACGTTTAGAACCAGAAGGTGAAGTAACTTCTTTGACTGCTCCCGCTTCCAATAATGGGGTACGAGTAGACAGACTATTAGTGAAAGAAGGAGATGCAGTTAAAGCAGGGCAATTACTGGCGTATTTAGAAAATTATGGTCGTTCTAGAACAGCTTTGCAACAGGCTTTAGACCAACTGCAAGTTGCGAAAGCTAAACTAGCGCAGGTTAAATCTGGAGCTAAAACTGGAGATATCGATGCTCAAAAAGCTGCGATCGCACGTTTAGAGCCACAATATAAAGGGGATGTTGCAACTCAAGAGGCGACAATTGCCCGCATCCAGGCGGAAGTAGACAATGCTCAAGCTGAGAACGATCGCTATCAGCAATTATATAAACAAGGTGCGATCGCAGCTTCCATAGCAGATAGCAAAGCTTTGCAACTAAAGACTACACAACAGCAGCTAGCAGAAGCTCAAGCCACCCTCAAGCGAACTCAAGACACATTCCAAGAACAACTCAAGCAAGCACAAGCACAACTCACCAGTATTAGCGAAGTGCGTAGTGTAGATGTTCAGGTAGCACAAACCGAAGTCAACAGTGCAACAACATCTGTTCAACAAGCAAAAGCCGACTTGGATTTAAGTTATATAAAATCTCCCATAAATGGCAAAATTTTGAAAATTCACGCCAAAACTGGAGAAGTAATCAACACCAACACCGGATTTGCTGAAATAGGTAAAACATCTCAAATGTATGTGATTGCAGAGGTGTATCAAACCGATGTTCAAAAAGTGCGTGTAGGACAAAAAGCCACTATTAACAGCACTGCATTTAATGGAACATTAAAAGGAACTGTCAAAGAAATTGGTTGGCAAGTTGATAAACAAAGTATCTTCAGTCTCAACCCTGGTTCAGATACAGACCGCAGAATAATTGAAGTGAAAATCTCCATCGATAATCCCGCAGATAGTGAGCGGGTGGCTCGTTTAACCAACTTACAGGTAGATGTTGCCATTCAGATTTAGTAATTGGTCATTAGGCATTGAACATTAGTCATTTGCAAATGACAAATGACAAATGACAAATGACAAATAAAAAATGACAAATGACAAATAAATCCATGATTTTCAAAATTCCTTTAGCATGGCTACAGCTAGCCCAGCAAAAAGTTCGTTTACTAGTAGCTGTAGCCGGAATTGGTTTTATTGTGCTGCTAATGTTTGTGCAACTTGGTTTTCAAGATGCCCTTTATTCCAGTGCAACTGCTGTACATCAAAATCTCAAGGGAGATTTATTTTTAGTTAGTTCACAATATAAATCTTTGACCTCAAATCAAAGTTTTTCGCGGACTCGTTTGTATCAATCTCTGGGGTTTAATGGCGTAGAGTCCGTTAGCCCCATGTATTTGCAATTTGCCAAACTAAAAAATCCGGCAACTGGTGAGAAATATTCAATATACGTTATTGGTTTCGATCCAGGCAGACCTGTGATAAATCTCCCAGAAGTTGAGCAAAATTTAGATAAACTCAAAACTCCCGATGTCATGCTTTTTGACCGGGGTTCTCGCCCAGAATTTGGCCCAATAGCTGAAAAATTTAATGCGGGGGAAACTGCACAGACAATTGAAATATTTCCCTTCAATTCATTAATTGGTTATCGGGTTAGAATCGGTGGCTTATTCACATTAGGGCCTTCCTTTGGTGTAGATGGAAATTTACTTGTCAGTGACTCAACTTTTTTGAGGATAAATCCCAATACTCGTCCGGCAGATATGATTGATGTCGGTTTGATTTCCCTCAAACCTGGTACTAATGCAGAAACAGTACTAAAAAATTTGCAAGCAAGTTTGCCTAACGATGTCCAAGTTTTTACCCGCCAAGGCTTCATTGATTTTGAGAAAGAATACTGGGCTGTTAGAACACCCATTGGTTTTATTCTTAACTTGATGTTGACAATGGCTGCGGTTGTTGGGGTGGTTATTGTTTATCAAATTCTTTACAGCAATATTGCTACACAGTTCGTTGCTTACGCCACCTTAAAAGCCATCGGTTATGCCAATAGCTATTTATTAAATGTGGTATTTCAGCAAGCTTTGATTTTAGCAATTTTAGGTTATATCCCAGGATTTATTACTTCTGTTTTGTTATATAGCTTTGCAGCAGAAGCAACTAAACTACCAATAATGATGACCACTAATAATGCAGTGATTGTCTTAACTTCAACAGTTTTAATGTGCATAACATCAGGAGCGCTTGCGATCAACAAACTCCGCTCCGCAGATCCGGGAGATATTTTCTAATCAAAACAACTTGCTTTGAACAACTTGTTAAAGATAAGCAAGTTCGTAGTAAGGACTTTAGTCCTTATTTCCTAAGCACTAAAGTGCTTACTACAAACTATCAAAACTAGCACTTTTCTTTTAATCAAAAAATCCAAAATTGGTATAACCTTTACTATATGAACCTCAACAACAAAACCCTCCTAATTACTGGAATTAATGAATTTGTCGGTTTGCGTACAGCCGAGTTAGCCATAGCCCAGGGAATGAAGGTTCGGGGACTACAAAGTTCTACAGAACAGAACAAACAATTACAGAATTTAGGTGTAGAGGTAATTATTGGTAGTATTACCGATTCTACTATTGCTCAAAAGGCTTGTCAGGGAGTAGATATAGTTTTACATACAGAGCAAATTGCTGAAGAAGCGGGTGCAATTAAGCATTTTCGTGATATCAATGTTGGCGGTACTGTCAACATGGCTAAAGCCGCTAAACAAGCTGGGGTCAAAACATTTGTGCATCTATCCAGTGTGATGGTTTACGGTTTCAACTATCCTGATGGTGTTACAGAATCCGGGCCACTTTCTGGCGAAAATAATCCCTACTGTCAAACGAAAATAGAAGCTGAAACAGCAGTATTAGAACTGAATCATCCTCCCGATTTGGGTATCATTGTTATTCGAGCCGGTGATGTTTACGGCCCAGGAAGTATCCCCTGGATAGTCAGACCAATTCTGATGATGCGCCAAAAGTTATTTGCCTGTGCCAATGATGCTAAAGGAGTTATCAATCACGTATATATAGATAATCTGATTAATGGCATCTTTCTGGCGATAGAAAAAGAAACCTACGGTGAAATATTTAATATCACCGACGGACAAGAAACTTCGTGGAAAGAATATTTTATGCGTTTAGCAGCAATGGAAGATTTACAAGCACCCCTTTCATTATCGAAAGATGAAATCAAGTTGTTTCTAAAGCTACGCGTTCAAGGACAAAAACTTTTTCGGAAAAAAGTTGATATTTTACCAGAGTCTATAGATTTTATGACTCGTCCCTACGCTTGTTCTATTGTCAAAGCACAAAACCTGTTAAATTATAAACCAGCAATTGACCTCGAAGAAGGAATGCAGCGAACACATGAATGGCTGCAAAAAACAGATATTCAAAGCTTGATGAAATAATCCTCAGATTTTTGAGAATTCAGGAGCCAGGAGTCAGAATTCAGAATGATTACAAAATAAAGAAGCTAGAGTACGCTTGATTTTATTGAAATTATTAAGCTTGCTATCAAAGTATTCTGAATTCTGAATTCTTCCGTTGCATCTGCCTAACAATTATCTGCAATTAAGCATAAAATAATCCACAGATTTTCCGAATACTTGTTTTCTATGAGTAGTAATCAGCCACGATTAAGCATCGGATTACCTGTATACAATGGTGAAAAGTTTATCAAAGCAGCCATAGATTCACTCTTGGCTCAGACCTTTGAAGATTTTGAACTAATTATTTCAGATAATGCATCTACAGATAAAACTGAGGAAATTTGTAGAGCTTACGCCGAACAAGACAAACGTATCTGTTACTACCGTAATGACAAGAATATAGGTTGCGCTCGTAACTTTAATCGCGTCTTTAAATTGTCTTCGGGTGAGTATTTTAAATGGGCAGCCTATGATGATCTACATTCTCCAGATTTTATCAAGAAGTGTGTTGAGGTGCTTGACCAAGATCCTAGCATAATCTTGTGTCACTCCCAGGCATATTTCATTGATGAACAGGGGAATTATCTCCAAAATTACAATATCAAACTCAAGGCAGATGCACTAAAACCACACGAGCGTTTTCACGAATTGCTGATCAAACATTTATGTTATCAATGTTATGGAGTAATTCGCGCCAGTGCCCTGAGAATGATACCACCTATGGGTGGTTATGGTAATGCAGATGGAATTCTCTTGTTAAGGCTTGGTCTTCTTGGTCGGTTTTATGAAATCCCTGAATACCTGTTTTTTCCCAGAAGCCATCCACAACAATCAATGAGTATGTTCTTTCCCAATTACTTGCTGTTTGCTGATAAGAATGACAAATCATTGTTGAGTACAATGCCTGATTATTATGCATATTCAGTGTGGTTTGATTCAGCAAAGAAAGGACAAATTTTATTACCACATTGGAGAATAATCTGGGAGTATATACTTTCCATTTGGCTTAGTCCGCTGAGTTTGGATGAGCGGCTGTGTTGTCATAGAAGTCTACATCAGCAGTTAAAAGGGACAGAATATCTTTTGCTGAAAGATTTGCTAATAGCACTGCAAAGACTATGGAAAGGTTCGCAACCTCTATCAATGCAAGAACAGCAAGTCACACTTTAAACAAATCAGTTCAGAAATAAAAGCTGCGATCGCCAGCTTTTTCTCAATTCAAAATCACCTATTATTCACTACAAACTTATGCTGAAACTATCTCATGTTTTGCTTGCTACTTTAGTGAGCCTCAGCTTTGCTAAAACAGTGAATGCAGAGCCAACAACAACACTAAGTGTGGTTGTAAATGGAATACGTCACCAAAAAGGTGAGGTTTGCTTCAGAGTTTACGCAAGTGAAAAAGGATTTCCGATGAGTAGTACTAGTGAAGCTCAAAGTGGCTGCGCTAAGATTACTGGCAATTCTGTAACAAAAGAATTTTCCGGCTTGAAGCCTGGAACTTATGCTGTCGCCGTAGTTGATGATCAAAATGGCGATCGCAAACTCAATAAAGACTTTTTCGGTATTCCCACAGAAGGTTTTGGTATTTCCAAAAATCCAACTGTGTCCATACAAACAGGTACACCAAAGTTTCGTGATGCCAGTTTTGTTGTAAACAAAAATACAACTGTCAATATCATCATGAAATATTCGCTGGATTCGTAAAGGCGACTGGGGACTGGGAACTGGGGAAGAAGCAGGGGAGCAAGGGAGAGAATAAAAAATTATCTCTTTCTCCTCTGCCCAATACCCAATGCCCCATGCCCCATTCCCAATCTCTTAATTCTGTCGGAGACTAAAAAATTAATGGAAGATTTGGCAATATTTCTATCTAAGTCTTTGACGGGTTGGTTATTTATTCAGGTGTGTTTCACCCTTGTCTTTATATGGTATCTGCGCTCATCTAAAAAAAACTTATTACCAGATGACCAGTTACCCAAAACCGCAGTAATTCTTTGCCTACGCGGAGCTGATCCGTTTTTGCCTAGATGTTTGCGATCGCTCCTAAATCAAAACTATCCACAGTATGATTTAAAATTAATCGTTGATAGTCACGAAGATCCCGCTTGGAAAATTGCCAGTGAAACCATCACAGAGCAAGAAGCGACCAACGTTCAAATCAGCTCTTTGAGAATAGTACGCAACAATTGTAGTCTCAAATGTAGCTCTTTAATCCAAGCTGTCCGTGAGTTGGATGATTCTTACAAGGTGGTTGCTTTAGTAGATGCTGATACTATAGTCCATGTGAATTGGCTCAGAGAATTAGTCAGTCCTTTAAGGGATGCGAAAGTAGGGGCGACAACAGGTAATCGTTGGTATGTACCTACAGGTAGGTATTGGGGATCTTTAGTGCGCTACGCCGGCAATGTATCCACAGTAGTGCAAATGTTTATCTTCCAAATCCCTTGGGGTGGGACTTTGGCTGTGAAAACAGAAGTGCTTCGCCAAACAGAACTACTTGATAAGTGGGGACAAGCTTTAGGCGAAGATTTTATGATGCACGACATCCTCAAAAAACAGGGGTTGCAAATAAAGTTTGTGCCTTCGCTGTTAACGGTAAATCGTGAAGAGACTGATTTATTCAACTTAATAGATTATCTCAAGCGCCTCATCCTTTATTCTCGACTCTATCACCCACGTTGGTTAGCTTTAGTTAGTGAGGCTGTTTCTAGCATTTTGTTTCCGACTACAGTTATCATCTTAGTTCTAGAGTCGTTGTTACAGGCAAAATGGGAAGCTGCGGCTCTCTTGTTAGGCTGCTATGGAGTCTATACTGTCGGATTACTCTTGATCATGCTCGTGTTGGAATTAGAGGTACAGCGAGTGATTCGCTCTAATGACCAGGCGATCGCAAAATTATCAGTTGCTACAATCATCAAAATGTTGATAGCAATTCCATTGACGCAGTGGGTTTATGGATTAGCGATGCTATCATCCCTGTGGACATCAACAGTCACCTGGCGCGGTGTCAGCTATCGGGTTCAAGGGCCCTGGAATGTCCGGCTAATTGAATATCGCCCTTATCAATGGTTAGATCAGCCTATTGATAACAAGGTTTCTCTTTGAACTAAATCGCTAAATATGAACTAGGGTATGAAAGTTATTACACTAAACATTCCCTAGTCTTCAAATTATATTATCTTATATTTAGTAGAACTATATTAGCTATAACCCTTGTCAGAATACACGCTTTCTCTTATTGATTAGCAAAATGTATTTGCATTAATGGCAAGGGTTTAGACAAATATATTAAGGGGAATTTTGACTTAGTAATTTGGATGTTTTGATAGTTTGAATCCAGGTTTATAAACATCCAATTCAAAATCGACAATTTCGGCTATTTGACAATGCGTAAATCCTTAGTCTAACTGTATTAGTGGGAATTCCTGAACCAAATCATCAGGATGTTCATGAAACATAAGCTGCGTAAATCCTAAATTCAAAACCAGCATTTTCGTGAAATATTCCCTTTTTTATGACTAAGCAAAAACTTCGCATTGCATTATTTACAGGGTTGTACGCTCCTTTCTTGACTGGAGTTTCAGTCGCAGTTCACCAACGGGTTCGTTGGTTGCTAGAGCAAGGACATGAGGTTTTTTTAATCCATCCACAAATCAACGATCGCTACCCCAAAAATGTTGGCGATCGCCCCATGCCAGGTTTAGAGGAAATTCAGTCTTTTCCCAATTTCTCTGCTTACGCATTCCCCACACAACCACTGGTATTCTATAAGTCTCTTCCTCAACCATTGAGCTATCGTCATTGGAGTGATACCAAGTTGCTGGAGAAATTCCAGCCTGATATTATCGTGGTTGAAGAAGCCGCCCAAATGAGAGGTTTATACTCATTTTTCTTACAAGGTTATGGTCGCCCGATTGGCACTGAATACGCAAGACGGACAGGCACTCCAACAATATCACTCTTTCATACTGATATTGTTGCATATATCAAATATTACTTTGGGGATAAATTCTTTAACTTGGTTCGTCCCATCGTTCCTGTTTTAGTCAAGCAATTTAGTGAGTCTTATGACTTCAATTACTTTTCTTCTAAAGAACAACTCACTAAATACGAAGAACTGAAATGCCAACGCGCCGAATACGTTGCTTATCAAGGCATCGATTGCGAAAAATTTCACCCACGAAACATTTGTTACAACCCAATTCCTAATGATAACCGCCCGACTCTTTTGTTTGTCGGACGTATCACACCCGAAAAGAATGTCAACCAACTGCTTGATATATTTCCAGTCATAGCTGCCAAAATTCCTGATGTCCATCTGGTGATTGTTGGTAGTGGCCCTCTCGATGAGGAGATCCGGGAGCGTGCCAAAAAGTTTGGATCGGGTGTTACTGTATGGGGCGAGTCCCACGGTACAGAACTTTTAGGTTGGTTTGCTAGAGCGGATGTTTTTGTCAACCCATCCGTCACCGAGAACTTCTGCACTACAAATAACGAAGCACTAGCCTCTGGAACCCCTCTGGTTGCGGTTGTTGCACCGTCAACCTCGGAACAAGTATCTCCTGGTCGTAACGGCTTTCTTGCCCAACCCAACAACCCCACAGACTTCGCCCAAAAGGTGATTGCGATTCTAGAAAATCCCGACTTGAAAGCAGATATGACTCGGCACGCTCGCCCTTCTATACTCGAATTTGATTGGTCGGCATGTATGCAAAAATTTGAAGAAAAACTCTACCAAATCGTTGAAGGATCACAGAAGGTGGAGGTAGGTACAGGCAGTATAAGACGATAACGATAACAAATAGCGATCGCCAGTACCATAGATACTAGCGATCGCTATTTGTTAAAGGTAGCCAATAGGCAACAGTGTACTAGTGGTCTGTCAATAAATAATTGATGGATAAATTACCTGTAGAGACGGCGATTTATCGCGTCTCTCTAACTGGGTTAAGAACGACGTACATTTAAGCAACACCATTCTTTTCGTTTCCACAGGGTAGCGACAACCCAACCATTTTGTTCTAAGGCGTCAGCAACAGCTTTAGATTGTTCTAGTAAAATACCACTGAAGATCGCCCAAGTTTCAGGTTTTGCGATCGCACTCATTTCTGGAATTAATTCAATAATTACATGAGCCAAAATATTGCAAACAATACCATCCACTGGTTTCTCAATTAGTTTTGCCAAAACGTCTATACTTCCTAGTGCTGGTAGTAAACGTTCTGGACTAATGTCGTTCAGCGCACCATTACTGATGGTTGATTGCACCGCCAACGGGTCATTATCTACTGCATAGACTTTCTCTGCTCCCAGTAGCAGCGCCCCAATGGAAAGGATACCAGAACCACAGCCAATATCTGCAATTATCAGATGTTCATGTTTGCCGCCAGTACCCACAAAGGACTGAGGAACCCCACTAAGCCGCATTTCCAGGGATTCCAAACATAGCTGAGTAGTGGCATGGTTGCCAGTACCAAATGCTACACCAGGATCGAGACGAATCACTAAGCGTTCGGTTGTTTCTGGTAATGGTAGCCACGCGGGGTTAATTAGGAAGCGATCGCCTATTTCCTGTGGATGCCAATATTGTTTCCAGCTAGTCGCCCAATCTTCCTCATCAATTAATTGCCATTGTAGGGAAGGAGACGAAACTCCTACACAGAGGGCATCTTGACGCAGCCACAGCGATAGCGCCGCCAAATCTAGTAGCTGTGTTTGAATTGTTGGTAAATAAGCCCTGACTAAAGACGAATCTCCTTTACTTTCACTAGCTGTACCACGACAGCCAAAATCTTCCAGTCGCCAAAAGATCGATTCTTCTAGGTCTGGCTCACATAAAATATTTAATTCCCACCAGGTGTTTGCCATCTTTAGAGTGCTGAGTGCTGAGTGCTGAGTGCTGAGTTATGAGAGTTAGGAGTTAGGAGTTAGGAGTTTTTAACTTTTAATTCCTCACGATTCACTCCTGCACAGACGCGATTAATCGCGTCTCTACTTCACTCAGCACTCGTTACTCAGCACTCAGCACTCATAGTGTTACTGTATACGCGTCCCGAATACCAGGGACTTTAATAATCTCATCCAAAATGCCCTCTGGTAAAGGGTCATCTATACTCAGAGCCATTACGGCATCACCACGGACGATTTTACGACCTACTTGCATACTGGCAATATTCACATTAAAACTGCCGAGTAAGGAACCAAGTTTGCCGATAATCCCCGGCATATCGCGGTGTAGGGTAAACAACATATATTTGCTGGGTGGGACGTTAATCGGGAAACCATCAACGTCGGTGAGGTGGATTTCCCGCTCACCCAACAAAGCGCCTGTGACAGAATGAGTACCTAAAGTACCCGTGGCTTCTAGATGCAGCGTGCCGGCATAGTCTCGAATGGAAGCATCGCGGGTTTCAATTACCCGAATTCCGCGTTCTTTGGCTTCTATGCTGGCATTTACGTAATTTACCCGTTCCCGCAAAGCTTGGTAAAGTAGTCCTTTGAGGGCGGCTACGATTAGAGGTTGACTTTTGTTGGTCGCGAGTTCCCCTTGTAGTCGAATATTGAGTACTTCCACCCGTCCGCCGGCTAGCTGTCCTACTAGATTACCTAGAGTTTCTGCTAGTTGCATATAGGGCTTGAGTTCTTCCAACACATCGGGGCCGAGTCCGGGAATGTTTACGGCTGAACGTGCTGGTAGTCCTAAAAGTACATCCCGAATTTGTTCGGCAACATCAATGGCTACATTCACTTGAGCTTCCGTGGTGGAGGCTCCCAAGTGGGGGGTGAGGATAACTTCCTTTCCTAGCGATCGCAATTCAGATTCACCCAGTGGTTCTGACTCGAACACATCCAAGGCTGCACCACCGATTTTACCCGCTTTTATAGCTGCTGCTAAAGCTACTTCATCAATGATCCCACCACGAGCACAGTTGATAATCCGGGCTGTGGGTTTCATTTTTGCCAGAGTTGTGGCATTGATTAAGTGGGTAGTTTCTGGGGTTTTCGGGATGTGGAGGGTGATATAGTCTGCTTGCTGGAAGAGTAAATCTAGTTCCACCAACTGACAGCCAATTTGTTCGGCTCGTTCTGTAGAAATAAAAGGGTCATAAGCAAGGAGTTTCATCCCCATTGTCTTAGCTACAGCCGCAACATGGGAGCCAATTTTACCCAAACCGACAACGCCGAGAGTTTTTTTGTAGACTTCCGCACCAACAAAACTATTGCGATCCCACGCACCGCGTTTCACCGAAGCGTTAGCATCGGGGATGTGGCGAGACAAAGCCAAAATCATCGCTAGCGCGTGTTCGGCCGCAGCAATTGTATTTCCCTCTGGAGAATTGACTACCACAATCCCCCGGCGTGTGGCAGCGGGAACATCCACATTATCCACACCCACACCAGCACGACCGATGATTTTTAGCTGAGTGCCGGCATCAATGATTTCTTGAGTGACGCGCGTACCAGAGCGAATCATCAGCGCGTCATACTCACCAATAATTGCGATCAGTTCCGCTGGTTTTAGACCTAGTTTGACATCAACGGTAGCAACTTGCGAAAGAATGTCAATTCCAGCTTGGTCAATCGAATCAGAGACAAGAACCTTAGACATGATTACTTCATTTAAAGCTACAGGTTTTGCTGCACAAGACTTTTTAGTTTAGTCTTTATCTGTCGCAATTCAGCAAAAATTATTCGTTTGAATATCAACTTAACTTTAACTTACACTACGTGCTGATAGTATCAAAGCGTGAGTTGCTCCTGGTGGGTATATGCCTCCTAAGTTTTTGAACATGAGTTGGCTGTTTGCACCACCCTGTCGCTAAATATAAAGCATGAATAGCACTAAGCACCTATATATTTATTAATAGTTAAGAGTTACCAAAATTTTATCAGCTTAAGCAGCTTCCTTGACGGGATAGAAACGCTTGTATTCTTGACTGGGCTGGAACTTTAGCTGAGGCAATGCTATGCACAACCAGAAAATCAGCTAGTAACTATTATATCTATCGAATCTTGTCTGTTTCTCAATACCATAAGTGGTATCCCTTAGTCAAAGCAAAATATTGCATCATGAAGACAATCAGATTGTGACAGTTAAAATTTAGCCATCAAATAAATCTTCTGGCTCATGATTCCGGCAGATTTAAGATTGTCTAGTAGTTAAAAGCTGGCAATTAGTATCAGTAGAGTACTTAATATACAGTATTAAACTAGTAATTTGTCAAGCTAATTTCGAGAGTTCGTAGTAAGCACTTTAGTGCTTAAAAAACCAGGACTTTAGTCCTGACTACGAACTCGTTCATGCCTCGTCATTAATCAGACAGACTATTCGTGACATCACAAGGGGAGAAATCGCTATAATTCTGGTGAGCCAAATAGAGCCAAATATCCTTTGAGTTTTGGGGAAACCAGCCATGTTAGAGTACAACTTGCCAAGGTACTTGCCCTCAGCCGAGGAACTACCAGACTCTGATGAAACGCCTGTGGATAATGAACTACAAGAATTGATACCAGGCTTACTGAAGGCGATCTTGCTAATACTTTGGTCAGAACGCATGGATTGGCTCTTTGCCATAGATATGGGTATTTATTATCACCCTGATAAACCGCCCATTGTGCCAGATGGGTTTTTGAGCTTAGGGGTAGAGCGGTTTTATGATGAAGAACTGCGTCCCAGTTATGTACTGTGGGATGAAAATGTTGTACCGATTTTCGTGCTAGAAGTAGTTTCCCAAAATTATCGCAAAGAATACACTACTAAGTTGGATGAATATGAGGCTTTAGGTGTACTTTATTACGTGATTTATTCCTCTCGTCGCCGTCGCAAACCACATCTGGAAGTACATAAGTTAGTTAATGGTAAGTATGAATTGCAAGAGGGAAATCCCGTTTGGCTACCAGAAATTGGCTTAGGAATTGGTTGCGAAAGGGGAAATTATTGTGGTGTAACGCGGGAATGGATGTATTGGTATGATGAGCAAGGAAAACGGTATCTTACGCCCGCAGAACAAGTAAAAAAAGAGACACAACGCGCTCAACAAGAAGCACAACGCGCCCAACAAGAAGCGCAACGCGCTCAACAAGCAGAACTACGAGTGCAACAATTGACAGAACAATTAAGAGCGCTGGGAATAGATCCAGATAATCTGGGTTAACTGAAATATTTTGCAATATTTTTAACAAGACTCAAAAAAACTGAGTTTTTCTGATTTATGCATTTGTCATAAATCAAGATTTACTATTAAAAGCTGTCAGTAAAAAAAACTATTGCTTTTTAGGAATAACGTTCCTGATTCCACTTTTAGCGCCAACAGTATCACCTTTGTAACGAGGGATGATATGAATACTGGCGTGCATAATATTTTGTCCGGCGGCTCGATTGATGTTCATTCCTACATTAAAACCATCAGGTTCAAATTCTGTTTTGAGAATTTCTTGTACTTTGTTCACCATAAGCCAGCAAGCAGATTGCTCTTTAAATGGTAATTCAAAATAACTGCTAACATGACGTTTGGGAATAACTAAAGTATGACCTTTGCTTATTGGATAGCCATCAAAAATAGCATAAGCAGTTGCTGACTCAGTTAATAGCCTGAGAGTTATATGGGGATTACAGAATATACAATAATTAGATGAATTTCGCTGATAATTATAGTGGACATACTCATATAATTCCCGATTTTCATCTAAGCAAACTGAAGTAAAGGGAAGTTTTACAATACATTGATATGTCGGCTTTTTGTGGACATAATGTTCTCTGAATCCTTCTCTTTTGATATCCCTTCTCACAGCATAATAAGCTTTACCTCCTGGTTTTAATAAGCGTGATACTTCCATAAGAACATTAGTTTGTTCTTCAGTAAATAAAACATTTAAAACATAAAAGCAAATTATTGTATCAAATTTATTATCAGGATATTCTGGAAAATAATAAGGATCATAGCCTGTAATATCACAACCTTTTTGGCGCAATATTTTAACATCATTACCAAAGCCACAACCAAAGTCTAATATTTTGCCTTGGAGAAGGTTTTGATTTAATAAAAACTGTGCAGGAAATGATAGATAACTTCTTTCGATCGCAGTAAGATGGCTGAACTGATTTTTTTGCTGTTTCATAGAATTTTGGTGCTGATGTCCCAAAATTATTATTCCCAGCATTTCTTTAGGTTATGCGATGTCTACGACGGGCTACGCCTAAGCATCAGGGTCAATACCTAGCTCACGTAACTTAGCTGCTAATATATCAGCACGTTGGCGTTCTTGTTCAGCCCGTTGGCTTTCCTGTTCAGCCCGTTGGCTTTCCTGTTCAGCGCGTTGGTGTTCTTGTTCAGCGCGTTGGCGTTCCTGTTGGGCTTGTTCGCTGCTCCACAACAGCAAATTTCCTTCTCTATCCCACCAGCGTAGCCAATTCATAGTTTGACATAATCTTTCACCTTGCCAAATTCCGAGAAATAACTCTAACTCAGGAATCCAGTAACGTCCATTGGCGTCTGCTTGCTGCAAGGTATATTGTCCATTTTGCAAGCAGCGTAGCTCTATGCTTGGTTCGTAAGGATCGTAGGTTACGTAGGTTGGAACTTGGAGAATCTTTTCGTAATAATAGAGTTTACCGTAGGGTGGAGTTGAGCGGACTGAGAGTTCTCCCCCTTCTGTGTCTGAGAGAAATTCCATCACCACAGCCACCGCAGCGCCTTCTAAATTCGGGGTGTAGCTGCGACGAACAACATTTGTTCCCACAGACTGCACTTGAGGGACATAAAACCAGTCTGGGGCTTTGACAACGATTTTTTTGTTGACTGTGGCTACAAGTCCAAAATTAGAGCCAATCAGCATTTGGGGTTGGATGCGTCCTGTGCTTCCCAAAGCATCGGTAAGCGCAGCAGCGATCGCAGGTTGTTGAATATTTTCCACTGGATCATCAGGTAAAATGAAGTCGGCTGGAAGTGCTTCCCAAGTAACAATTGGTTCTTTTTGGATAGGGTTAACTTGTAGAACCATAAAACTACTCCTAATATCCATGCACAGTATATTAACGCGATGTGCGACTTAATATTCTGACCTCACTTCCATTCCTCTCTCCTAAAAGGAGAGAGGCTTTGATTTTTGCTCCCCAAGGCTAGTAGGGAAGGGGTTGGGAGTTAGGTTTGAGATAAAGTCGCAGATGGCGTTATATTACTTATTTTTAACAAATCTTCAGCCAGCATCGCTTTTAAAAGAGTGTGACGCTACAGTAAATAGCTCATTATGGCAATGGTACTATTCTTCACCTAAAAATTATTGGTGTAAATAATTGATATTTGAAAATGCGATAAATCTTGTATCTAAATAAAGGCTTTGAGCTTATTATAACTGCATTGTTTTATACCTTTTGGTAGAAACATAGTATTTTACAGCGAAACTATTGACAGATATATGATTTTTTCAAATATGCAATAATTAAAAACACTACAATTTTATTTTATAAAAAAAGGTTCCTTATAAAAATATGATGTTATGAATAGCTTTCATCACTTTCGGAAAGCCATTGCCATCCTGGTAATTGTCTTCATGATGATTGGATGGCTGTTAAATACTGAAATGTCGGTGCAAGCTCAATCAAGACCAACTGCTCATATTACAGTAGATGGTCGTCAGTTATTTGAACTTTCGGAAGCAGGACAATTTAGCGCGGAAAATCGTGCTGGTGATGCCAACTTAATTTTAAGAGAAGCAGTCCGTTCTTCAGGTGGTGTGAAGGTAGAGATTGTAGAAACTAATCAATTACCTGTAATTCTGGTAAATAATCGTCACCTATTAACAGTGACTCAACAAGATACTTTCACTGGGAGAACAAAACAGGAACAAGCAGAAATTTGGGCGCAACGAATTAGAGAAGCAGTTGAACAAGGTCAAGAAGAACGCAAATTAGATTATTTTTGGCGGGCAATATTAATAGTAGCTTTATCTGTATTAGGCGCGATCGCACTTCATTTCCTTTTGGGTTGGGTTTGGCGCTATTGGTTACGGCGACTGGTTCCTAGAGAAGCTAATCACCCAGAAACGGGAGCGCAACCCAAAGGAATCGAGCTATTTTTACAATTGACGCTGGTTGTAGTGCGATCGCTACTGTGGATAGGAATAGCTATCTACATTACCGACTTATTCCCCTTAACGCGAGAATGGAGCAGAAGCATTGCCAATATTCTCTGGATGAGCTTAACTTCCCCAGTGATTACTATTGGTGAAAGTTCTTATTCAGTCATCAATATAATTATCTTCATCAGCTTACTTTTTGGAGTATTAGCAATTGCTGGAACTTTAACTAATCTGCTGCGATCGCGCGTATTACGCATGACAAATGTTAGCCGTGGTGTACAAGAATCAATTGCCATTGCTACCTATTACAGTCTAATTTTTATCGGAACAGTTTTATTACTACAAATTTGGGGTTTAGACATCAGTTCTTTAGCAATAGTAGCCAGTGTCTTTGGTGTAGCGATCGGCTTTGGCTTACAGGGAGTTGCTAAAGAATTAGTCAGCGGTTTTGTAATTACTTTTGAACGCGCGATTGAAATTGGCGACTTTGTGCAAATTGGCGAGTTTATGGGAACAGTAGAGCGTTTAAATGCTCGCAGCACCTATCTCCGTACCTTAGATGATATAGTAGTAATTGTGCCAAATTCCCGTTTTTTAGATACAGAAGTAGTCAATTGGAACCATCAGACTTCAGCATCTCGTCTAGTATTACCAATACGAGTTGCTTATGGTGTGAGTATCAATACTATACGCTCTGCATTATTAGAAGTAGCGCTGACAAATCCTGATATTTTAAAAAAACCACATCCTACTGTTTGGTTTCAAGGATATGGTGAAGATTTTTTAAATTTTCAGTTATTAGTTTGGATTTCTAAACCCCGCAAGCAGTTTCAAATTAAGAGCGACTTATATTTTCAGATTGATGAGATTCTCAGACAAAAAAACATCAAGATTCCCTTTCCCCAACGCTCTCTACATTTGCGTACTGGTAGCTTACCCTTAGAACTTTCACCACAGTTAGAAAATTCATTATCACAACTTTCTGAAGGTTTAATTAATTTATTAAAAAGCCAGTTACAGAAAGACACTGCAAATGGTGCAAATAATTCATCTACAAAAACTCAAAGTGAAAAATCCGATTCAGAGTAAATTTATGGTTATTGGGGAAGAATAGCCATTGGCTGGTTTTCTCTCCCCTTTTATTTTTTGGAAGTCCCAGATAAATTGCCTTGAGAAGGCAGAAGGCAGAGGGCAGAGGGCAGAAGGTTTTATGAAGAAGGGGAAGGGGAAAAGGTAAAAACCTCGCCCGCAAGTGGCGCGACCTGTTCATCCCTTTTCCCTTTTCCCTTTAACCTTTTCCCTTTAACCTTTTCCCCTCTTGTTTATCCCATCATCTCAGCAGTCTTCTTCTTATCCAACTTGAGAATCAACACACCCAAAGGTGGTAAACACAAATCTAGAGAATAAGGACGACTGTGCAAAGACCAATCATCTGTCCACTTACCGCCTAAGTTGCCCATATTGCTGCCGCCATACTGACGCGCATCACTATTGAACAACTCCGTATAAAATCCTTTTTGCGGCACACCGATGCGATAGTGAGAATGGGGTTGCGGTGTAAAATTGCAAACCACGATCGCAAAATCATCAGTATCCTTGTCACGACGGATAAAGGAAACTACACTATGGCGATTGTCGCTACAGTCAATCCACTCAAACCCCGGTTCAGCAAAATCCTGGGTGTACAAAACTGGCTCAGAACGGTAGAGATGGTTCAATTCCCGGAAAAACGTTTTTAACTGTTGGTGTGGTTCATGCTGCAATAGATGCCACTCCAAATCTGCCCAAGCATTCCACTCACTCCACTGCCCAAATTCCATGCTCATAAACATGGTTTTCTTGCCTGGGTGAGCAAACATATAGCTAAATAAACAACGTATATTAGCTAACTTCTGCCATGTATCCCCTGGCATTTTGCCGATGATATTGCTCTTACCATGCACAACTTCATCGTGGGACAGAGCCAGCATGAAGTTCTCGCTGTGGTTGTACCACATACTAAAGGTGATATTGTTTTGGTGGAACTGGCGGAACCAAGGGTCCATGCTGAAATAATCCAGCATATCGTGCATCCAGCCCATATTCCACTTCAAGTTAAAGCCCAGTCCGCCTGTGTAGGTGGGCCAAGATACCATTGGCCAAGAAGTAGATTCTTCCGCAATTGAGAGAATACCGGGGAAATAGCTAAAGATAATGTGATTTACCTGACGCAGAAAATCTGCTGCTTCTAGGTTTTCTCTACCGCCGTATTGGTTAGGCAACCATTCTCCTGGTTTGCGGCAATAGTCGTTATAGAGCATCGAGGCAACAGCATCAACGCGAATCCCATCAATGTGGTACTTGTCAAACCAGAAGAGGGCATTTGCTGCCAGGAAATTACTAACTTCATGACGACCGTAGTTGAACACCAAAGTCCCCCATTCTTTATGTTCGCCTTTACGGGGGTCGGCGTGTTCATATAAATGGCTACCATCAAAGAAAGCTAAACCATGTCCATCTTTGGGGAAGTGACCAGGAACCCAATCCACAATTACCCCAATATCATTTTGGTGACATTTGTCAACAAAATACATGAAATCTTCGGGGCTGCCAAAACGGGAGGTGGGGGCATAGTACCCAGTTACTTGATAACCCCAAGAACCATCAAAGGGATGCTCCGCAATGGGCAGCAATTCAAGATGGGTGTATCCCAATTCTTTGACATAAGGAATGAGTCGGTCTGCCAGTTCCCGATAGGTAAGGAAACGTGCGCCCGGTTTCAGTTCAGAAACGACAACTACCTGTTCCGTTTCACCATTGGGGAGTTTAGCTGGTTCCGCACTCGAAGCGTGTAACCAAGAGCCTAAATGTACTTCGTAGACTGAGACGGGCTGGGTGAGGGGTTCAGTGTGACGCCGCTTTTCCATCCAGCTTTCATCATTCCAACTGTAAGCATCTAAATCAGTGACAATGGATGCCGTTTTCGGGCGGGGTTCCTGGTAGAAACCGTAAGGATCAGATTTTTCATAAATATGTCCTTCAAAATTTTTGATTTCATATTTGTAATGCTCTCCCACACCAATTTCAGGAATAAATAATTCCCAAACTCCGGTGGGGCCTTTACGCATCTGGTTTTTACGTCCATCCCAGAGATTAAAATCTCCCAACAATGAAACATTACGAGCGTTGGGTGCCCAAACGGCAAAATAAACGCCTTTCACACCGTCTATTTCCGTGGGGTGCGCTCCCAATTTTTCATATATCCGGTGATGGTTGCCTTCACCAAACAAATGCAAGTCAAAGTCTGTCAAGCGGGGAGAACGGAAAGCGTAAGGGTCATAAATGACACGCTCATGTTCTCCTTCTTTAATCCGTAACTGGTAGTTTGCCAGTTCGGCAGTTTCAATGGTGCATTCAAAAAAGTGAGGATCATGCACCGTTTGCATTGGGTATTCCTTGCGTTGTTCAGGAAGAACGACCCATGCTGCACTTGCATTTGGTAAGTAGGCCCGCACAGCCCAGACAGTTTTGCCGTCTTGTTCTATGGGATGAGAACCTAGTATTTCAAAGGGATCGTTATGCTGATTCCAAACGATGCTGTTAACCTGTTCAGGGGCGATCGTGGTCATGGACATGAAGCTACCTAAGTGAAATAACGTGATTGACTAAATCTACTTTTTTAATATCTATATATATTCTTTACATTTATTTGCAATTTTGTCGTCACCGTTATCCTACATCAGAATGGGGACTGGGGACTGGGGACTGGGGAATGGGGAATGGGGAATGGGGAATGGGGAATGGGGAATGGGGA
>NZ_JBDNJQ010000349.1:0-1842 GCF_051172895.1 Nostoc sp. CALU 1950
AAATCGCCGTCTCTACAAAGGACTCATTATTGTAGAGACGGCGATTTATCGCGTCTCTTCCCTTAACCAAACCGTATTGAGAGTGAACCTTCAAGTTTTAACCCTAATGCCCCATGCCCAATTCCCAATCCCCAAATTAATAAATTCCCGTCCAAGAGCGTAGCATAGGAATAATATAAGAAATCGGTGCTTTTTCTCCAACTTTTACTTGAACAGAGGTAGTTGTGCCGGAGGATATTTTTAAAGCTGGGCCATCAGAGGATGACCATTTGTAGCCACTTACTGATGTAGGGTTTTCTTGGAGTTGGACAAAAGCTTGCACCTGGCCTTCACCTTTACCTGCAAAGCTGGCGGCCATTTCTTTGTTACCAACGATCGCTGTAATATCTTGTGTACTTACCGGAAATGAAGAAATATCTGCGATCGTTCCGATAATGCCACCTTCGCGCTCACGTTTTGCAAAACTGGGAGTCACTTGTACAGGCATCCCAGGCTTGATTTGCTTACCATCTTTATTAGCAAAGTAAACAAGACTCATAAGTTTTGAATTTGGCTGTTCAGCCTCAATTGACCCCAAGCGACTACCCGGATTCATCATTTGTCCAGGGACAGCGCTCAGTTCGAGAATGTGACCATTATATTTGCTAATAATTCTACTATCTTGAGATAGTTGTAGTTCTAATTGGGCAATGCGGCGCTTTACTTCCCGAATTTGATTTGTTTTATCAATTGATTGCTTCAGGTCTTGTTCGCGTAGTTTAGTATTTTGAGTATTAATATCTTTAATTTTGGTTTTAATTTCGTCAATTCTGTTAAGATTTTCCAGATATTCTCGTTGCGTAGTAGTTTCTTGGATTTCAAGATCCTTTAGTTGCACGTCAATATTCGACAGTTCACTTTGAGTATTAAAATATTCTTGTTCGGCTTGCACGAGCATATCTTGGCTGATGACGTGCTGCTCAAAAAGCTGACGACGATTATCAACCCGTCCTTTAAGAGTTTTGAGTAAGTAATTTATTTGTTGTTTGCGGGAATTAATGCTTTGACGTTTTTGAGCGATCGCTCTTTGGGTTTGATCGCGTAACTTGGGTGCATCTTGCTCTCGGCGCAAATTATTTTCCAAATCCATTCTCTGCTGCCCAAGGGTCATAATTTGTTGGTCAATCAGCAGCTTTTGTAGCCTGTCAGTCTCTTGATTCTGGGTTTGCAGTTGTTGCAACTTTATCTGCTCTTGCTGCAACTGCTGCTTCAAAGCCGATTGGTCAATAATACCCAGCACATCACCTTGTTTAATAATATCCCCCGCCTTTACCTTGAGAGTTAGTAATGGGCCAGAACTGGGTGCTTGAAATTCCACCACATGGTGCGGTTTAATCAATATACCTTGGCCTGTGACAGTCAGAGGAATTCTACCGAACACGCTCCAAACACCAGCTACAGCAACCACAAAACTCATAGCAGATAAAGTCAACCAAGCTTGGGGCTTGACGACATTTATTGCTTGATCCAGTTGTTCTGGTGAAGATAAGCGCTCTAGGGCTTCTTGGCGGAAAATGTGGCTGTGTTTTAGTTGCATTGTTCTCCTTCTTGCTGAAAGCACCCAGAACCTTAAGACTTCTAGACTTTTAAGATTAAAGTGCGATCGGGGAGAACTAGGGGAGAAATAAAGGAAGCGATCGCAGCGAGTAACCTACTGAGGATTCAACAAAGCATAAACATCACCAATACTATATTTAGCTGACAATTCAGGTCATGTGGAAAAGCTAACGATTGACCTAACCCCCTAAGCCTAGTCTGTTGACTTTGTGAGTTTTTCAGTGATATTTTTCATACAATAACTAT
>NZ_JBDNJQ010000350.1:0-1841 GCF_051172895.1 Nostoc sp. CALU 1950
ACATTTTTTGCATGAAGTCTTACGGGCTAAAGGGTACAGAGTCAACACCCTAGGCCGAGCCTCCAATAATGGTTTCCCAGTTTTCAGGTTGGGAAACAGTCAAGTATTAACCCACAAATTTTGTTGCTCTCTTCTTACGTTGCATCCACAATCCTATAACAGCAGCAATAGCCGTACCACCAACAGCTAACGGTTCGGGTACTTTAGTGTAGCTTACAGTACCTACTTGTGTTGTATTTACTGATTGATCAATCAGATAAAAGTTGTTTCCTCCGACATCTGGAGTATTTGGATCACTTCCGATCACAAACTGGTCTGCAACAAAATAGCTTAGTCCTAGAACTTCGCCATTGTTAAAGCTGGCTATAGGAAAACTGTCGAAATCAATATCATCTGCTTCTGTATAGTTAGTACCTAAGTAGTTGAATGCAACTGCTAATCCATTCTCAACTCCCAATGTCTCAAGACCTGTATTGGTTAAGGTCGAGTCATCGTATTGAAAAGAGCCGAAATACTGACCGGGATTGTCGCCAGATGTGGCATTCACAGTGAAACCGTAATTAACCAAGGCAGCTTGCACCGGTTTAGCACCCATAGCAGCAATAGACATGGCAGCTGCAACGGTCGCGATACCAAGATTTTTAGCTAATTTCATCAGAATATACTCCAGAGTTAAAAAATCAATAGTCCTGTAATTTCACTTACATAAGCTTTTAACCACTGCGTACAGGTTAAGAAATATCAAACAAAAGATTATTATCGTAAAATCTTTAAGATTGTCAGAGATATATAAATTTACTGTGAAGTGATAATTCTACTTATCCACTCAATATAAAAAGGTTTCAAGCCCCTGACTTTAGTCAGTCTTTGTCATTCCAAAAATTTTTCTCGTCAAATTCTCATAAAATCCGATGAAAATAATTCACCAAATTTGATTGATAGTCAGTGAATATGCAAATTGGAAGCTCATAATCTTCAAATATTTTTGAAAATTAGTGAAAAGGATTCTTATTATCAATATATATTTAGATAACGTATCTTCGCGCATCAAAAAGGTGTTTATTACTTGTATCAGTAGAAGCTAAAAAGATAATGGTTATCATCATCTACTCTGCTTGAGAAGATGATTGTAAGTTTTGACTACAAATAAAGTTATTGTGCAATCAGCAAGAAATTAATAATAGGATATTTGCTGCTTGCTGTTCTTGAAACTGCACGGATTATTCTGCTTTAATTTACAACTTTTAACACAAGCATTACCATTTCTTAAATTAAGTAAGATAACTTTTTCATAGATTCATATTTTTTCTGGTATTCACATATTTGTGAGTTTAAACGTCATACCAATTGAGCTAATACTATACTGTAAAAAGGTTTTTTTAGTAATGCTTTCACTTCAATGGTGTGGATGTGAAGATGATTCGGTAAAAATATTTAATAATCAGCAAAAAGCCAAAGTTTTGTGGATAACAGTAGGTTTACTTGTTGTTTTTTTTATTGCTGAGTGGAGTGTGGGCTTATGGAGTAAAAGTTTATCATTACAAGCGGATGCAGGGCATATTCTATCGGATATTACAGCCTTAGCAATATCGCTACTTGCTAGTTTTTTAGCACAGCAACCAGCTAAGAAAAAAGCAACCTTTGGAAATCAGCGGATCGAAGTTTTAGCAGCTTTGTTGAATGGATTAAGTTTACTTGCGATCGCAACTTTTATCATACAGGAAGCTATTCAACGTTGGCAACATCCAGCAAGCATTTTGGGCTTACCAATGTTAGGGATTGCCGTCTTAGAGGATGTTTGAAAAGTTTCTCTCTGTAACTTTAGGCACTTTTGATCCCCC
>NZ_JBDNJQ010000351.1:0-1830 GCF_051172895.1 Nostoc sp. CALU 1950
TGAGGCGATTAGCATAAAATTTGACCCATCAAAACTTTTCAAACAGCCTCTTAGATTTTTGGTGCGTTAGGACTAGTGGTCTGTCAAGCTTAAAATTGTGTGTTACCAACTTTTAAAATCGTTTGCTAGCAAGATATTCTGGGACTGCTTACGCACAAAATCAAAATTGACAGACCACTAGGGCGTGTTTTCAAAGTCTTAGATCCCGCCAACCCCCCTTAAAAAGGCTACCGTGTATACACAAGTCAGCAGACCTCTCCCCAAACCCCTCTCCGACGCGGAGAGGGGCTTTGAATCTTACTCCCCAACGCTAGCAGGGAAGGGGTTGGGGGTTAGGTCTGGGATCGATTTGAGCAAAATAAGTCACTTGTGTGTACACCGTAGCCCCTTATAAAGGGGAGGGTGAGGGCGGGGTAAAACCTTGGTTAATCAGCTATTTCAGACTTGTGTATACACCGTAGCTTAAAAAGGGGGGGCTAAGAATCTCATCTCTTAAAGTCCCCCTTTTTAAGGGGGATTTAGGGGGATCTAAAAAATTAGGAGGTTAAACGAGTAGTTTGAAAACAAGCCGTAATGTCCATAACGCACTCTACTAAATACAAAGTAGTCCTAATTACGAATTACGAATTATTTAAGCCTTAACTGCAATTTGTTTGTACATAGCTAGAGCTTGAGCAACACATTGATCCATGTTGTAGTACTTGTAGGTCGCTAACCGTCCTACAAAATAAATCCCTGGTGTTTCATCAGCCAGCACCTTATATTTCTTGTAAATTTCCTGATTCTCAGGACGCGGTACAGGATAATAAGGGTCGCCCTCAGCTTTGGGAAACTCATAAACAATACTCGTTTTAGAGTGTTCTTGACCAGTTAAGTATTTAAACTCTGTCACACGAGTATAAAGCTGTTCATTGGGATAATTGATGACTGGCGCTTTTTGAAACAAACTCGTGTTATGCGTCTCATGTTTAAAATCAAGCGAGCGATAAGGTAATTTGCCGTAGCGATAATCAAAGTATTCGTCAACCGGGCCGGAGTAAACCATCTCGCGGCAAGGTATCGCTTTTTGAATTTCTTGATAATCAGTATTGAGCATTACCTTGATGTTCGGGTGATTGAGCATATTCTCGAACATCCGGGTAAAGCCGTGGAGTGGCATTGCCTGGTAAGTATCGGTAAAATAGCGATCGTCACGATTAGTCCGTGTGGGAATTCTGGCAATTACTGATTTGTCAAGTTCCGATGGGTCGAGTCCCCATTGCTTACGGGTATAATTACGGAAAAACTTTTCATACAGTACTCGACCAACTTTGCTGATCACCACATCTTCACTAGTGCGGATGTATTCTACGGGTTCAGCAAGGGATTTATAAAACTCCTCCACCTCAAATGAGTTGAGATTCATGCCATACAGCTTGTTGATGGTGTCGAGGTTGATCGGAATCGGCACAAGTTGCCCGTCTACACTGGCAAGGACACGATGTTCGTAAGACCGCCACTAAGTAAAGCGTGAGAGGTATTCAAAAACTTCGCGGGAGTTGGTGTGAAAGATGTGGGGGCCGTATTTGTGTACAAGAATGCCATCATCATTGTAATGATCGTAGGCATTACCGCCTATGTGGTTGCGCTTGTCTACAACCAGCACTTTTTTACCTTGAGTTGCCAAACGTTCAGCAATGACGCTACCAGAAAAACCAGCGCCGACAACCAAGTAATCGAAGACAAAATCTCTGGTAATGATATTTGGTGCTTGTTTACCAGCCGCACCTGTGGAGTTAGCCCTCTTCCATGACTCTAGGCAGAGTAAAATAAAAGTAAAACGTTCAAAGG
>NZ_JBDNJQ010000352.1:0-1772 GCF_051172895.1 Nostoc sp. CALU 1950
GCGTTCTTTGAGCCAGGTTTTGGTGTCAGGATCATCTTTGAAGTTCTCGGCTAATTCTCGGACTGCTTCACCTCGCACATAGCCGTCATCATCCTGGGTAGCGCGTTCTTTGAGAAAGGTTTTGGTGTCGGGGTCATCTTTGAAGTTCTGGGCTAATGCCCGGACTGCTCCACTTCGTACAAACCAGTCATCATACTGGGTAGCGCCTTCTTTGAGGAAGGTTTTGGTGTCGGGGTCATCTTTGAAGTTCCGGGCTAATGCCCGGATTGCTCCACTTCGTAGAACCATGTCATCACCCTGGGTAGCGCGTTCTTTGAGGAAGGTTTTGGTGTCGGGGTCATCTTTGAAGTTCTTCGCTAATTCTCCGACTGCTGCACGTCGCACATTTTCATGATCATCCTGGGTAACGCGTTCTTTAAGCCAGGTTTTGGTGTCGAGAGATTCTTGCCAGGTTGTTGCAATTGCTGTGACTGCTTGAGTGTGAATTTCCTGAACTAGCTTAGTTTCTTCTTCATCATGATAGAGAACGTAATAGTACCAGAGGTCATATTTAGTTAAGTCTTTTAGTTGGTTAAGTAATTTATTAGCCGTTGACGCGATCGCCGAGCGATTTCTGACCTCTACAAGACACTTAGCCGCTAAAAAAAGATTGACAAACTTTTCCTCTTCGCCATCTTGCGCCATTAAATAATCAAGAATTTCCCCAACAAATCTTGGCTCAATCATTCCTGCAATTAGCAGCAATATTTCATGCCAACTTTCATCTTGCCAGTGTTTGCCAAAAACTTCATTCTTAAGTTCCTCAATAGTCAGCGTTTGCGTTTCTTTAAACTGCCAGACAAACTCCCAAGCACAGAAATATTCTAAAAATGTCCGATGCACAAAAGCATAATAATCCGCACCCAGGAAACATAACATAAAGTTGCGAGTTCGCAGTTGATTAATCATCACCCGCGCCGCTTCTCTGGGTTTATCAAATTCTATGGTTTTGAGATAATCAGTCAGAACTTTGACTAAATCATTTTCATTAATCAAATTACCAGCCAAACCTTTCTCACCAGTTTGCATAAGATAAGCAACCTGACGCAGCATTGCTTGCTTATCCTTATAATCGATCGTCTTGGGGTCTAACCTCTTATCTTCTGTCAAAGCGCGTTCCACATCCCATTGATGTAGCAGTACCCGCGATGCTTGATCGTAAAGTGTAGCTCTATCTCTTGGTAGCTCTTGATTACGATTAAGAATTGCCATCATCGTCAACAGCAGAGGATTTCCCGCCAATTCTGCAATAGATTTGGAAGCTTCAATTCCTCTTTGTAGCCGTTCCCGTTTTCTCACTTTATCTACTGCATCGGTAAAAGTTAACTCATGCCAACGGTAGATAAAATCCTGAATTTGTTCTGAGTCTAAATCTTGTAAAATAAAGTGGCGAAACTCAGCATTAAGCAATCGTTGCGGTTTATAGCCAATAATCCGAGAAGTGACAATTACCTGCACATCAGGATAGTCATTAGTAAAGCGATGAATATCAGTAATTACATCCTCTCGCTTACCAGGGTCAAATACCTCATCCAAACCATCAAACATCACTAGGGCATTACCAGCTTTTAATTGTTTATCTAGTTCAAGCTGATTGAGATGATGAACAGCACCACTACATTGATGAAAGAATTCTAGAAAATTATTGCACTCTTTATCTTCCCGTCGCCGCATATAACTGGAGTTTAGACTAAGCCATACAAAATGACCCAGCAGGGCTGAGTTAATCAGAG
>NZ_JBDNJQ010000353.1:0-1770 GCF_051172895.1 Nostoc sp. CALU 1950
CGCTGGTTTTAGTCTTAACACGCTCAAAGACTTATTTAGAATGAAATAGCCCTGGCGATTTCTGACTCTAATGGAGTTTCCAAATCAGTTTGACAGTTTACCAAACGATATACAAAATAGGCTCACTGAACTAACTGATCATTTGAGTCGGCGTGAGCGTTGCTATTTGAAGCCATACACCTAATTGTTATGTGCTTCAATTTTGTTGACACATGATTGCGCTCGCTCGTTAACGCACTCAGAATATGATGTTCGCGTAGCGTCTCGAAGAGAAGGAAAGTAGAAAGAATAATGCAAAGTTTCAACCTTGATCAAATGTGGAACTCCGTGAAATGTTTCCCTCAGCAGATCAAGTTGCTAAATTTTTAATTGAAAACTACGAAACTGAGTATATTCCTGAGTTAGAGGCGATCGCTTAACTTCACCCAGTATGAATATACAATGATGTGTTGTTGAGTGAAAGCGTAGGCGAAGCCCGTCGCAGACATCGCTACAACACTCTACTTTTTTTACTGTGATCGCACTATCTCGTAAATTAGTTTTATTAACGCGCAATCATCGGGATTTGGGCAAAGTACCCAGATTGATAATAAAGGATTGGATGGTTTAATGCGTAGGCGCAGCCCGTCGTAGACATTGCTTAGGTGTTAAATTAAGCACGATAATATTGCAATATTAGTCATTAACGAAAGATAGTCAAGCCATTCATTTATGTCACTTCTTACCACAATGAAACCAAAAGTTTACATTGAAACCTCCATTCCCAGTTTTTATTACGAGGCACGTACTGAACCTGATATGGTGGCGCGGCGGGACTGGACACGGGAATGGTGGAGCCATGCAAGTGACAATTATGTGCTTGTAACTAGTCTTGCAGTGTTGGATGAACTCAATCGAGGTAACTTTCCTGGAAAGAGCGAGGCAATAAAACTGATTAGTGGCTTGTTATTTGTCCCGATTGAATCTGTGGTTGCTGAAATCGTTGAAGTGTATATTCAACAACAACTGATGCCCAAAGATCCACTTGGAGATGCACTACATCTTGCCCTAGCTTCGTATCATAAATGTGATTTTCTCTTAACTTGGAATTGTCGTCATTTGGCAAATGCCAATAAGTTTGGGCATATTCGACGGCTGAACGTTATGCTGGGGTTATACGTTCCAACGCTAGTTACGCCGTTAGAGTTGATAGGAGCGCAAAATGACGAAGAATGATGAGGCAATTAGCCAAATACGTAAAATTCGCCATATTATATCTCTAGAGAATGGACACAACCCCCAGAAGTTGGTGAATTACTATATTCAACTTCAGAAAGAATATCCCCACCTTATACAGTACAAAGAGCAGCAGGCAAAAGTTCTAGAATCCCCAACACAACAAGGTATTGAAGCCGAAGCATAGAAGTGATCGGTTAGTTTGCATTATTTGCGGGAAATGATAGGGAATGTTACCGCGATGTCTACGACGGGCTATGACGCTCCTGCGTCGCTAACGCTACGCTATCGGCGATCGCATTTTCTCGTAAATTAGTTTTATTAACGCGCAATCATCGGCATTTCAGCAAGATACCCGGATTGTTAATCGAGGATTGGACGGTTTAATGCGTAGGCGCAGCCCGTCGTAGACATCGCCTAGTTTATTGTCGAGTCAGGGCGATCGCAACAACACTCTACTTCTTTTACTGCGATCGCACTATCTTGTAAATTAGTTTTATTAAGTAATCAAACAAAATTAATTACACAAATCAATATACAATATGATCTAGGATT
>NZ_JBDNJQ010000354.1:0-1764 GCF_051172895.1 Nostoc sp. CALU 1950
CTGCCTTTATCCTTTATTTAGTACTCATGTACTATATTTAGATGCGTTTGCCCTGGCTTGTAGGATTACTTATCAACGGATGATTTTGGTGTGCGACTTACAAACACGACAGCAAGTGCGTACCCTGCAAAGACCTCATCATGGTAATCATAGCCATTGTCTTGCTATTACACCAAATAAACAAATTCTTGTTGATGCTAATGATACTGGAGTTTAGACTAAACCATGCAAAATGACCCAGCAGGGCTGAGTTAATCAGAGACTTAGTGAAATTATCAATAATCTTGAGTATTAAACTGCAATTGATGGTTCTTTGCGTGGTGGTGTTACAGTTTTTTTAACAATTGGGCATCGGTTTTTACGGTGACGCTTTTTTCCTGGTTGCCAACCAGGGGACTTTCCACGAGGTTTGGGTGCAGAGGTGGGAGTACCAATCGCCGCGAAAACTCCACCCATAGCTTGAGCAACTCTTCCAGGAGTCAAATTACCCTGAGATTTCTGCCAAGGGAGAGGATTGTCAGTCACGATATCACGGGCTAACCACAATTCCCAAGTCATCAGAGGCATAAGGTCACTCCACCTGTCACATTGCTTGGGAGTGCTTAAGTTTGGAACTGTCCAGTGTAAACGCTGCTTCAAAAAGCGATACCAATGGTCAATTGTAAAGCGACGCAAGTAAAGACACCAAACTTCTTCTAATGGTGGCATTTCTTCTCCTACCCAAGCCAACCATAAAGGTTTGGAGACTCGTTCATTGCCTTGCGCGTCGAGACGTTCAACTCTCATCAGTAACATTGGGCGTGTAGCAGCTTTACGGAAGTGTAAATCTTTCCACAAGCTCACACGCACACGTCCTAATTTTGGGTCATTTATTTCTAATATAGATGTTGCTTCACTCCATGTTGTTGGCTCATTCAGTTTAAATTGATCGCCATGTTTTTTGGGTCGCCCCTTCCCAGAATAAGCTCCAGGTTCACCCCATAAACATAAATTTGAACGTAACCGAACCAGAATATCTGCGGGAATATTCGCAGTTTTTAAGATAAAAGGCGCACAACCATATTCGCTATCCCAAACCGAAATCGGTCTGACAGGCAAATATTTACATACCTGTTTTAATTGCCAAATTGCTTTGCTAATTGGGCTTTCGGCACTTGTGATTCGTTCATGTCTTAATGGTAATGCCCAACTCCCCTCATTTTCTGGTATCCAGGCAATTGTGCTATATCCCTGACCAATGGTAATCGGTTTATTTCCCGCTATGGATGTGCCACTATGTTCGTAAGTTCTTTCTTGTAATTTAACTGCATCTGGTCGTGACCAGTTGGTATGATCTCCTGCCAATAGAGGCCGTGCCACAGTTGGTATCTGTTTGATATATAGCTGCATCAATTTCTGTCGCTGTGGCCTGCTATCTTGTAGCGCCTCATAGATGCTTGGCCACTTCCTTCTAAATACTGGCGATAAGGACAACTCTGCTAGGCAATAAATATTTCTACTTAGCAATATGGCATCTGTCAACTCAAAAGTTGCATCTTTAGCTCTGCCTAAATATTTGTAGGCTGCTTGACGAAATTCTTCTAATCTGGCACGTTTCATATTGGCAGGTGAGTAATGGTAGTTCGTTTCTCAGCTTCTGCCAAAAGGGGGACTGTATTCAATCAGACACCCCTTTTTTTCTTGATCATTCCCCATCTAATCTCTATCTGATAATGATAATCGAATAGAGGGGGTGGGAGAGAAACTAGCGTTGCTAGTTTCTCT
>NZ_JBDNJQ010000355.1:0-1755 GCF_051172895.1 Nostoc sp. CALU 1950
TGCCCTTTAAATCCAGGTAAGTGAGTTGTGGCAGGCGGGCGATCGCTTCTGGCAGCGTTGTTAATTGGTTGTGGCTTAAATTTAAAACCTCCAACCATTCCAGTTCAAAAACCTCAGCAGGAATCTCTGTTAATTTTTCCTTAGCATCAGTATTCCAATCATTGCTTAAATCTAATTCTTTAATCTGTTTATTTTTCGCTTCTCGGATTTTTTTAAGGAAACGTTGAGGCGTGTTTGCCATACTGAGGTTCACCTGTTAACGAAAGTTATATGTAATGCACCTGATTCGCTGGACAATTTCGCAACCACTAATATTTTGCACTAATCCCAACAACCGCCACAGGTTAGAAACCTCTGGCTGATAGCGAAAGTCCTCTGAAGAGGGCTAAATTCTTTCCATACTTGGGTTTTAGTCCACATTGAGTGGACTTTCGCTATGAGAAAGGAAATTCGAGTTCCAGGCAAAGGTGGGTGTTAATTAAGAATGCTGCAAGATATCAAAGCAATTTACTATTCTGTGTTTTACTACACGAGTGCTAATAATTTTTACTGAATCTAAAAAGAATTTATCATTACCAATGGTTCAGATTGGCTTGTCAACGAGTCTTTGATACTCATTAATGAGGCTCGGAACTCCGTTAATGAGTCTTTGATACTCGCCGATGAGTCTTTGATACTCGTGGACGAATCTTCGATACTCGTGGACGAGTCTTTGATACTCGTGAATGAGTCTTTGATACTCGCCGATGAGTCTTTAATACTCGTGAATGAGTCTTTGATACTCGTGGACGAGTCTTTGATACTCGCGGATGAGTCTTTGATACTCGCGGATGAGTCTTTGATACTCGCGGATGAGTCTTTGATACTCGTGGACGAGCCTTTAATACTCGCCGAAGAGTCTTTGATACTCGTGGACGAGTCTTTGATGGTTCTTTTACTTCTTTACCTGTTTTTTACGCGACTTCTCCAGCCCGGAAAATCTGTTCAGCAGTTAAATTCAACTCTGGGAACGCTAGCGACTGAATGCGATCGCTTCCCCTAAATTGCTTAACCTGATACTCACCTTCAATTAATTGGTAAATAGAAATAGTTGGTTGTTTAGGATTGCCGATAAAGCGCCTACCACCTAAACCTAGATAATCTACAATCCAATATTCAGGTATTCCAACCTCTTCGTATTTACCTGCTTTAGTAAAATAGTCATCTCGCCAGTTGGTACTTACCACCTCAATTACTAAAGGAATTGATGCCACTTGGCTTACAGTAGATTCTTTTTTCCACAGAGGTTCATTTACTAAGTTAGAGTTATTCAACAACAGTACATCTGGTGAGTAAGCTGCTTCGCTCTGAGTCGGTTTAATAAATGCTGTTTTGGGGATGAAATAAGGTAGTTTTAAACGTTTGTATTCTGTAACTATTTCCCCAACTAAAAATCCAACAATCTGTTCATGTTCACCTGTGGGAGGAGCCATTTCTACAATTACTCCGTCATGCAGTTCATAGCGTCGTTGTGAGTTTTCTGGATACCAGGCGATAAATTCATCAAATGTTACTTTTTTGGTTAAGGCTTGAGTCATACTTTGCCTCTTTGCTTTATGTCAAATTTGACTCCTTTCCAAACTTCTCCCCGACACAGGAAAGGGTTTTTTCTCGTTCTCAAGTTCTGCCAGGAATGCAGTACTTTAAGGCTTCTGTATTTTACGCGATGTGCGACTTATTGTTTCGTTACACAAGTCGGGTGTATGAACGATTGAA
>NZ_JBDNJQ010000356.1:0-1723 GCF_051172895.1 Nostoc sp. CALU 1950
ATAAATCGCCGTCTCTACAAAAGACTGATTATTGTAGAGACGGCGATTTATCGCGTCTTTGTGATGATTCGGCGATTTATCGCGTCTTTGTGATGATTCGGCGGGTTTAAGTCCTGTTGCTTTAAACCAAGCCGCAAGGATATAAGTCTTGTTCTAAATCCCCGTTACAAAACTGTACTTCCGACTTCCGACTTCTTTAATATCTTTCGATTTCATCTACCGCTTTAGGAACTCCCGCAGTTAACACTTCATGTCCATCAGGTGTAACTAATACATCATCCTCAATACGAATGCCAATACCAACCCATCGAGGATTAGTCTCTGGCTGGTCTTCTGCTAGTTTAGTATCTGGCACAATATATAGTCCCGGTTCCACTGTCAAAATTTGACCTGGTTGTAAAATCTGCGGTTTATCTTCACCGTGCTGGTAAACACCTACATCATGAACATCCAAACCTAACCAATGACTGGTGCGGTGCATATAATATGGTTTGTATTTCTCTTCTTCAATTAACTTGTCAATTTCACCTTTGAGAATGCCAAGTTCAACTAAACCTTCTGTGATAACACGCACTGCTGTATCGTGAACTAAGTTGAAAGGATTACCTGGTTGCACTTGAGCGATCGCTTGTTTTTGTGCTTCTAAAACAATCTCATACAGCGTCTTTTGTTCTGGCGTAAATTTACCCCCAACAGGAAATGTCCGGGTAATATCAGAGTTGTAATAACCGTAAGCACAACCGGCATCAATTAGCAGTAATTCTCCATCCTGCATTTGACGATTATTTTCAATGTAGTGCAGTACGCAAGCATTCACACCGGAAGCCACAATAGAAGGATAAGCCGGCCCTAACCCACCCCGCACGCGAAAAATGCGTTCCATCTCCGCTTGGATTTCGTACTCATAACGTCCAGGTGCGGCGATTTCTTGGGCGTAATTGTGTGCTTCGGTAGCGATCGCAGCTGCTTTACGCATCAATTCCAACTCAGCTTCGCTTTTGATCAATCTCATGCTGTTGAGGACAGGGCCAGTATCTTCAATAGCGATCGGCCCAGTACCGCGCTTCGGATAAGTCCGCAGTAAACTTTGGTAATGTTTGAGGATTTGATCATTAAAATTGCGATCGCGTCCTAAGTGATAGTAAATCCGGCTAGCTTTTTCCAAATACTGCGGTAACTTTTCATCTAACTCGCTAATGGGATAAGCTTCATCAGCACCATACATTTCCTTCGCTGCATCTACCCCACAAAGATAGCCAGTCCATACTTCCTTTTCGCGATCCTTCGGTTGGACGAACAGCACAAACCGATGTTCTGCATGATGCGGCGCTAACACTGCTACTGCCTGTGGTTCATTAAAACCAGTCAAGTAGAAGAAATCACTGTCTTGGCGATAAACATACTCGACATCGTTGTGCATCACTGCCATTGGCGCACTGCGAAAAATGGCTGTACCATCACCAATTTTTGCCATTAATTGCTCGCGACGCTGCCGATATTCTGCTTGCATAGCTGATGTATGTATTAAAGTATTGTGTTATTTTACACTTTTGACAACTAGAGGATGCACAGATTATGCTTCTTAATAGTTGCTAATCTAAGTTATTCTAACCAATATTTGTTTCCACTCAATTCATAAATTGTTTGGAAAATAATCAATTATCCCGAAAGACTCAGATCCCCGACTTCTTAAAGAAGTCGGGGATCTTGCTGTTATTGAATG
>NZ_JBDNJQ010000357.1:0-1657 GCF_051172895.1 Nostoc sp. CALU 1950
AATGACTAATGACTAATGACCAATGACTAATGACCAATGACTAATGACTAATGACTAAATCGGCGGGCGGCTATCCCTTCCACCCCTCAAAGGGATGGAAGGGATAGCCGCCGATTTTCGTTGAAGATGCCTAATAGCTAACGAACCGTTCCTCGCAATACTTCAGTATCAATGGGTTTGATCAGATAAACTAACAGCAGATTCCAAACAATTGCTGCAATCAAAGGTAGTTTGCGAATTAGCTTCACAACTTTCGGCGCAGAACTGCTCTCAATCTCTGCAATTTTCAAGTTGTAACCTGCACAGCGTTGCAGCCGTGGGAAAAACTTGGGGTGTTCAGTATTCAACATCACCGGAAAAGCCCGTCCCGCAGTTTCATTGGTGTTGCGGACGACTTGGAAATCAAATTCTGTGGCATCAAGTCCCAGTGATTTGTAGAACCCGGAACGTTCATGAACTGTCAAGGTGTGGGTAGCAAATACTGAGAGTAAGAAAAAGCGACTCCATAGCCTAGATTTCCAGGTATTCCAGAGTTGCGGTTGAGAACGCAATAATGCTTTGAATATGTCTCCGTGACGGTTTTCGTCCTGACACCAACTCTCAAAATAACGGAAGATGGGGTAAAACTCGTTTTCTGGGTGCTTTTCTAGATGTCTGAAAATAATAATGTAACGCCAGTAGCCGATTTTTTCTGAGAGGTAAACGGTGTAAAGTACCCACTCAATCGGGAAAAACGTATAGGTGCGGGTTTTAGTAACAGTGGCTAAATCCAGGGAGACTTTAAAATCGCCCATTGCTTTGTTGAGAAATCCGGCGTGGCGAGCTTCATCACGCGCCATCAGTTGAAATATTTCCGCTAGCACTGGACTGCGATTTTTCAGCTTGCGGGATAATTCCTTGAATAACAAGAAGCCAGAAAACTCAGAAATGCAAGAACGTTCCAAATACTCTATAAACGCCTGCCTTGCTTCACCACCAATGTGTTCCCAAGACTTCTCAAAGGCTTCATCACGAACAAAATGGTGGCGGTTGTAGTCTGTCCGCATTTCTGTCAACATCGCCTGCAACTCTGTTTCCTGGGCAGACAAATCTAGCTTGGCTGCGGTTTCAAAATCTGTAGTATAAAACCGGGGGGTGAGTACCGTTTCTTTGCTGGGGGTTTTAATTTCTGGCTTGGGTAGGGTGTTAACCATGAGTGATGAGGCGATGAGTCAATAGTTCTATAACTATAAAGTTATGATAAATGTCATTATTTGGCTAGCCCTCTTCACAATCCTTTAGTAAAGTCGGAATTATCGGGACTGCCTTTTTCATAACACAGATACTAGCCGCGAAAGTGTAAAGGGAAAGCCTTTGAAGGCTAGGGTTTAGATATTTTATTAAGTTTTTAAATTTCCCTATCTAAATCCAGTATATAGATATACAGGCATATACTAATATTTAGTTAACCTTACTCAAAGTTTCAGAGGTTTTAATCTGGGGAGTCATTCCGATAGTTCTCTGCAAGAATCTTGAAATCACACAATATTGCTTTAATCTGATCAAATCACAATAGTCTAAATAAAAATCCCCGCCACAGTGGACAGGGATAGTAGTTTTTAGCTAATACCAATTTTGTATGAAGCTGCATAGAATTAGATCCCCCCTAGCCCCCCTT
>NZ_JBDNJQ010000035.1:0-53901 GCF_051172895.1 Nostoc sp. CALU 1950
ACTTCTCGAAGAAGTCGGGGATCTAATTTTTCACGAATGATTTAGGATTGCTATATAGAATTGGTATTAGGAAGGATCAAGCCTTAACCCAAGCGTATTGGCCTATAACTAGCTGCGGTTATCTATCTGAGCGCGTTGCAAACTTCCAGAAAAGTCAACATAAACACTTTTCCACTCTGTAAAAACATCCAAAGCAGTAGTTCCAGCTTCGCGGTGTCCGTTACCTGTTTGTTTCACACCACCAAAGGGCAAATGTACCTCTGCACCAATAGTAGGGCCGTTAATATAAGTGATACCTGCTTCGATATCGCGCATGGCAGTAAAAGCTCGGTTGATATCGCGGGTATAAACTGAAGAAGAAAGACCATAATTGCTATCGTTGAGAATTGCGATCGCATCCTCAAAGGAGCTAACCTCAATTAATGCCACTACTGGCCCAAATATCTCTTCACGGGCGACGCGCATATCAGGAGTTACATCATCCAAAATAGTTGGTTGAAAGAAGTAACCGTTTTTCAGTGAGCCTTCACTGGCAATTTCTCCACCAATTAAAACTTTTGCTCCTTCCTCACGAGCGATATCTAAATACTTCCTCACCTGTTGGAGTTGTTTTTCATTGACTATCGGGCCAATATCTGAATTTGGGTCGGTGCCAGCACCCAAGCGTAACTTACTAGTCCGCTCATAAAGCATGGCGGTAAATTTTTCTTTGATATCACGATGCAAAATCAAGCGACTGGTAGCCGTACATCGTTGACCGGTTGTCCCAAATGCTCCCCACACTGCCCCATCAAGAGCAAGTTCTAAATCGGCATCTTCCATCACCACTTGAGCGTTTTTACCACCCATTTCCAAACAGACACGCTTGTGAGTGCGTCCGCAAGTAGCACCGACAAAAGCACCCGTTTCTGAAGAACCGGTAAACGATACCAAATCGACATTGGGATGCTCAACTAAAGCTTTTCCCGCCTCTTCTCCCACACCATGCACCAAGTTAATTACTCCTGGTGGTAAACCTGCTTGTTGGAAAATTTCAATCAATTTAGTTGCACAGGCGGAAGTATCTTCGGCAGGTTTGAGAATAACTGTATTACCACATACCAAGGCTGGCATAGCTTTCCAGCAAGGAATTGCCACCGGAAAATTCCAGGGAGTAATTAAGGCACAAACTCCTATGGGCATCCGCACTGTCATGGCGAATTTATTGGACATTTCCGAGGGTGTGGTTTGCCCAAATAATCGCCTTCCTTCGCCAGCACTGTAAAAGGCACAATCAATACCTTCTTGGACATCCCCTCTAGCTTCTGTCAAGGGTTTACCCATTTCCCGACTGATTAACTGGGCAAGTTCTTCCTTATGCTGGAGTAATATTTCCCCGACACGAAAGATGTATTCTGCCCTAGCTGGGGCGGGGACTGTGCGCCAACTGCGGTAGGCTTTACGGGCGGCGGCTACTGCTGTATCTACATCTTTACCTTGAGAACGGGGAAATGTGGCAACCACTTCGGTTTTGTCAGCAGGGTTGCGACTTTCTAGGGTTGCTTCTCCTCCAGCACTCAACCATTGGCCATCTATATAATTGCGGCAAGATAGCGGAGTTGTCATTTTGAAAATCTCCGGCTGATGATCTACTGAAACTTTGTGTATTAAGTTTGCTTGCTTTCTAGGTTATCCTCAAGTTTAGGAAATTGGTATGATCACCAAATATCGATATAAAAATTAAGGGACGAACGCCAACACCCCCACAGGAGAACCAGAACCACCACGCAATCTTAGAGGTGCGATCGCTAGAGTAGTACCTTTAGGTGGTAGTTGATCCAAATTTGTCAGATTTTCCAAGACAATGCGCGGTTGTTCTAAAACTAGGCGATTAATCGCAAAACTGTTATCCTGTCCAGGATCTACACCATGAGTATCAATTCCTACCCCAGCGATTTGCCGTTCATCCAGTAAAAATTGGGTTGCATCGCTGCCAAATCCGGGAAAGTGGGGAATACCTTGAGCATCATGATTGAGGAATGCACTTTTATCCAACCACTTTTTTTGCCAACCAGTATTCAGTAAAACTACGCAGCCAGAAGAAATTTCACCGTATTCTTCTTCCCAAGCCAAAACATCAGCAATAGTCAGGGCATAATCAGGATTAACCGCTGTGGCTTGGCAAATATTGATGACCACCGCAGGTACAACTAAAGATTGGGCTGGGTATTGGTCAATTCCCACGGCAGAACTATAAAAACTGTTAGGGGCATTGATATGGGTAGCGCTATGCTCCCCCAAGGAGAAACGCCGCAGGTAATAGCCATCATTATTTAGTTCAGCCACAGTTTCAAATTCTACTATGGGATCTCCAGACCATTGGGGAATGTCTATGTCAATTACATGACTTAGGTGGATAACCTGTGTGTAGGTGATACTATTTTGACTTTGGGGTTGTATCATCCCAGCCTTCTATTATTTGTACTCAGGGATTTTTTTCAAAGGTGCGATGCCTGGGTTGGGCTACGCCTACGCAAAGATAGTACTACCATTACAAAGTTTTTAAATCAATTTTCCTGCAACACTTTACTCTTAATTCCCTATATTATGAGAAATAATCCCCCCAATCCCTGAAATTTTCAGGTTTTTTGGGGGGGTTCAAATGTTGCAGCAAAAAGTGAATTAATCTTAGTTAACAACCAATAGGTTAGCTTTTGATTAAGTTTAGGTTAAGGTTTTGTAATATCTACGTTGAGGGTTGCTCCTGTAGTGGAATCATAACCACAAACTCAGAACCTTGTCCTGGTGATGAAATACACTGGATTTGACCACCATGTTTGTTGACAACAATCTGGTAGCTAATTGACAAACCCATGCCCGTGCCTTTACCCACAGGTTTTGTAGTGAAGAAGGGGTCAAATAGGCGTTTGCGTACTTCCTCAGTCATGCCTGGGCCATTGTCGGCAATGCTAATGATTACACGGTCTTCTTGAATAAAGCTGCGAATGCGAATTGTGGGAATGGGGCATTGGGCATTGGGCATTGGGCATGGGGCATTGGGTATTTGGAAAACTTTTCCCCATTCCCCAGTCCCTAGTCCCCAGCCCCCAATCCCCAGTCCCTCTTCTAAAACATCGATCGCATTTGTCAACAGATTCATAAATACCTGATTCATCTGTCCAGCGTGACAGACTATTGGTGGCAGGTTGCCGTACTCTCGGATTACTTGGATTTCGGGATTTCCTGGTTTGGCTTTCAGGCGATTTTGCAATAGCAGCAAGGTACTATCAATACCTTCATGAATATCCACTGCCTTTGTGCCGTCTTCATCATGGCGAGAAAAATTGCGTAAAGACAGAACAATCTGCCGAATGCGTTCGGCTCCCATGTTCATAGAATCCAGAATTTTGGGCAAATCTTGCTTGAGAAAGTCTAAATCAATGGTGTGGATTTGTTGGTGAATTTCTGGTGTTGGTGGGCAGTAACTCTGTTGATAAAGGTCTACTAAGTACAGCAAATCCTTAGTATATTCACGGGCGTGGGTAATATTGCCGTAAATAAAATTGACAGGATTATTGATTTCATGGGCAATACCTGCAACCAATTGTCCCAAACTGGACATTTTTTCAGTTTGAATCAGTTGCGCTTGAGTTTGTTGAAGTTTTAGCAGCGCCGCTTCTAATTGCTGGGCTTTATCTTGGGCAGTTTGGGCGGCCATACGACTTTGGGTGTAAAGTTTAGCTTGGTCAATGGCGATCGCTAGTTGAACTGTAACTGCTTGTAATAATTCTACTTCGTTGTCCAGCCAAGACCGGAAGCCGCTGCAATAACCACAGCTAAATGTGCCAATTTCACCAGATTGAGTGTGTACGGGCAGTGACATAAAGGCAGTGAAACCAAAATCCTGCAAAAAATGTCTTGCTATGGAATCGCCCACAGTCTCTACATCATTAATACGGATGATTTCTCCGTTCAAAGTTTTAGCTGCGATTAGTTCGATTTCTGCATTAGTTGCTTCTTGGTCGTTAAGTAGACAGGGTAAAAAGGAACTTTTCGCCTCATATACTTTATCCCAGTATGGTACATCGGCATCTTGCCGATACCAAAAGAAGGCGCAGCGATCGATTTGGAATAAGTTGTGAATCTCCTGCACTGCTGTTTCCACAATGTAATTGAGATCCAAGGAAGCTCGAATCTGATTAGAAAGACGATTAAGTAGTGCTTCCCGTTGGGCACTTTCTTTGAGTGCAATTTCTGCTTGTTTGCGCTTAATGCCAATAGCAATCTCCTGGGCGGCAAATTCCAGCGCGGTAAAAGTTGATTCTGCGACTGTTTGGTGGGAAAACATGGCTATCACCCCTACAGTTTCATCTTCAACAATTAAGGGATAGCCAGCGAAGGCAACCATACCCTCTCGCTGCGCCCACTCTTTGTTACCCACGCGGGGATCTGTCTGTACAGAGTTAGTGAGGTGGGGTTTGCCCTCTTCGGCAATCAAACCAATTTTGAATTGACCGACTGGCACACATTGATGGGGCCCATTGATATGGGTGTACATCCCCGAACTGACTTGTAACTCCAATACATTATCTTGTTTGTTCAGTATCCAGATCCGAGCAAAGGCTGCATCAAGATGTTCAACTAAAGCATCGGTGCAGCGGCGCATCATGTTCTGTAAGCTGTCACTCTGGGTAAGGGCCGCATCTACATCGGCACGAAAATTTGCTAAACGTGCCCGTTCTGCTAAAGCTTCCTCTGCTTGTTTGCGGTCAGTAGTGTCATAGCAAATACCAACGAAGTTTACAATATTACCATTGGCGTCTCTAATAGCAGATAAGTTGCTTGTATGCCATCGCCAACTACCATTTTTGTGTTTTACTCGATATTCAATTGCGTCTTGTTTTTCGCTTGTTGTCAAAAGTCTTTGTAAATAATCTGCACAAATTGGCAGGTCATCAGGATGTACAAGAGGAATAAAGGATTTACCTTCAACCTCTCCAACCTCATGCCCTAAAATATCAGTCCAGTTAGGAGAAACGTAGGAAAATATCCCCTCAATGGTCAGCGCAAAAATAATATCATGGGCGTTTTCGACAATGCTGCGAAACTTGGCATCGCTTTCTATTAATGCTGCTTGAGTTTTGTCGCAGATGTCGCGGACAAGAACTATAATTTGCTGGTCTGGTAATGGTAATAACCTAGCTTCAAAAATATTGTTTTTTTCTGGTAGCGGTAAGGTATATTCAAAACTGACTTCATATTGAGTTTCAAGTACTTGAGTTATTGCTTGCTGGAAGCGATCGCCTACACCAGTCGGTAAACATTCTCGCAAACTCTTGCCCTGACAATCTCCTGGTGGAATATATAGACTCTGATTCTTTCCTGGCTTGTAATCTAGGATAATTCCATCAGCATTGAGACGAAAGTAAAAATCAGGAAGCACTTGCAAAATTGCTGCCAACTCTGATGTTTTTTGGCTTAACTGTGCTTCAACTGCTTGGCGTTTTGTAGTTTCAGCTTCCAGTTGTTCTAGTGCTTTTGCTAATTCTGCTGCTTGTTTCTTTTGTGTAATTTTACGTAAGCGGCGAGAGGAATTCGTAGATGGCGAGTAGCTTTCTGTTAGGGAAGGTTGACATACCACTCTCGGCACTTCTGTTAGGTCAATACAATAACCGATATAACCAACAAAGCTACCATCTGCTGCAAATCTTGGCGCGGCTGTATCTAAAATCCAGTGATATTCGCCATCAGCCCGACGCAAGCGATATTGCCTCTGGAAGGAATCATGTACAGCAAATGCTTTTAGGTATATATCTTCACATCGCTGTCTATCTTCTGGATGGACACTACAAGTCCAGAGATTGCCTATCTCCTCTCCTTGCCCAAATGCAGATGTACCTGTTGTTGTGCCAGTAAACTCCAGCCAATTGGAATTGAAGTAACAGTAAAGTGCATTGTATCCAGACATCCAAATCATCAGAGGAGCGGTATCCGCCTGCTGGTAAAATACTTTTTCATCCTGTTGTATTTCTGATGGGGCAATGATGATTTGGTTAATGTAGCTCTGCACCTTTTTAGAAAACACTTTTGCCTGCCTGCTCTGCCTAAATTATGAAGTTAATAGTCTGAAAATATGATTTCTTAATACATGGATATAATCTTTTTCATGCCAACCTGCTAACGATCTTAATACTTTATTTATTTTTATATGTGCAGCAATTCCTCTTTTACTGTAAATAAATTTAAAAAATGCTGAAGTTATCATTAAGATTAAGTTGAGCATTTTTGGTGAATTTTAAACTCTATATGTCAGGAAGGTTGTTTGACTTTGTTTCTTCTTAAAATCACCGATAAATTCATCTTAGCTATGCAATTTCGTTGCTGAAAAACCCGATTGAGCTTCACTAAAACTACATGATTCTCTGTCAGGCGTTTATGTCTTTACAAGAAATTCACAATACTCCAAAATTTCATACAAAATAAATATTGATTTTTTATCGAGAAGAATTCAGCATGAATTAGAGTCATGGCAATACTTGTCGGTTAAGGGGAAAAGGGGAAGGTGGGGCCCCCTCTGGGGATAAGGGGCGGGGGAAAGGGGAAAGAAAAAACCTTTAACCTTTACCCTTTAACCTTTTCCCCAAACCCAATTCCGAGTTAAAAATCCAAAACCCGAGCAGTATTGAGAGTCATGGCGACTAAAAGCCGCGGCTAAACAGGCAAAACCCACCTCTGTAGGTTTAAAACTTTTTGCTTAGGCGGATTTGGCTTGTGTAGTAGCGAATTATATTCTAATACCCTTGGGTTAGCGCCAAAAGCCTTGTATCTTAAGGACTTATGCAAAAATTGTCTAAAACTCTTATTCCTTAAATCATGTGTATAAAAGGGTTTAATACCCACATCTTTACTAGGCAGTCTTTAATCATTTGGTGGTATAAAACCCCACTTTGCTGATTCTTACTCCTGTTAGCGGTAGCGGGGCGTTTAGCCCATTCTGACTTCTGAATTCTTTTTTATTTTTCCTAACAAAACCCAATGTTTCAAAATTGTCTTGACCGTTGAAAATGCTTCATCCCACAATCGCAAGTTAAATGAGAGAAATGCTAAATGTAATATCAACAGGTTGCAACAATGGCTATAAATCACGTTTTATATGTTATAAAGCTCACAGAAATTAATGTTAGGCGGAAACTACTCTATGGAACCAGATAAACTGGGCCGTTTTAAGGAGTACGGCGAATTCATCCTCCGAAAGATAGATTCTGTGCCCCAGTACCCTTCTAAACAAGAAGATTGGGTTCCAGCTAGTCTTGATGAGTGTCTCCTGCATCTGCGGTCAGCTGCCCAGAAAACTGTAGACCTGGCAACTTCGCCTGTGAAAATTGGTGTGATGGGGGAATTCAGTAGTGGAAAAACTCTACTTTTAGGCAGTCTAATTGGATATGCTGATGCTTTGCCAGTCAGTGAAAATCCCACTACAGGTAATGTTACCGCCATACATATTATCCCGCAAGACGATTTCGCAACTACACAATTAAGTAATTTTACGGTAGAGTATCTTTCTCATGAAGGAGTACATGAGTGTCTGCGCTTCATGTTAGGGGAAGCCAATAAACGAACAACAGCAGCAGGGCTTCCTCCGATACCAGTATCAAAACTCAACTCTGGCAACGATATTATTGGCTGGTGTGAAGAAGCATGGAATAGCAGTAACAATTTAGAGCTACGTTATTTACTCCGGGAGTTGGTATTATTCCTGCGGGCTTATCAAGCTTATGGGGAAGTTATGTGTGGTGGGCACTACCAGATTGATGCTATCACCGCCCGCGAGGGGCTACAGCTAGTCGAACAGCCAATGGCAATCCAAACTCTGAAATTTGAGGATTTACCCCCAGCGCATATCCGATTACCGAGTCCACCCCAAAGGCTACCAACAAAGTTATTGCAAAACAGTTTCCCACTCATCCGCCGCGTAGATATCGATGTGAAAATCTCACGGGAAATTTGGGATTTTGCAGGTGCAGCCAAATTTATTCTCATCGACTTCCCAGGGTTGGGGGCTGCTAATTCGGGGGCTAGGGATACCTTTTTGTCACTGCGAGAATTGGCAGAAGTGCAGACAATTTTGGTATTGCTAAATGGTAAATCGCCGGGGAGCGATCGCGCCAATAAAATCTTTACCATGATGCAGCAGCAGCGACCAGGACAAGACCTGAAAGATTTAATTCTCGTAGGTGTGGGTCGATTTGATCAACTACCCCTAGACAGCGAGGGTGGCGAAAGAGAACTTGACCAACTGATTGAAGATAGCCCACATTTCTACGAAGAAACGGTTTTCCAAAAACTCAAAGTTCTGCAAACTACCATTGACGGTGCAGAGGCGTTTACAACCCAAAAAGACCGGATCGTTTTACTATCGCCACTGTTGGGATTGGCTGAATTAGCAAAACGTTCTACTACAGTCAAAGCAGGATCACCAGATTTTTTGGCTAACTTGGATTATCCTGATTATCTAGATCGGTCTAAACGGCTACAAGATAAATGGGGACGCTTAAGTCAACGACTACTAGATGCTGATCCCCGTAGCTCTTTGGGCAAACAGGTAGGTTACTTTGGTCAAGATGGGGGTCTTAGTAAACTGCGGGAATTGATTCAAACCCATGTAGCTACTCATGGTTTAAAGCAACTGTATGAAGATACTCGCAGAGCTGCTGATGTGGTGAGCCAGCAACAAGATCACTTGAAAGACATCATAGATGAAATTCACGAGCAAGGCATTCCCACAGGAGACAGTCCCGCATTTATTGAGTTGCGCTCTGTGGTCGAAAGCTTGGATAAAATCTACAGAAATTTTCAAAAAGATTTAGGAACAGAACCACTGAAAGACCGGCGCGGTGTTGTCGTCAGCGATGTAGTTAAAGACGAACTCACTTTTAGAATCCTCAATTGGAACCAGTGGACTTTACTCTTCAACAAAGCCAACAATGGAGCGATCGCTCTGGCAGAATCTAAAGGTGCAGCCGGGAAATTATTTGATCGGGGAAACCGTGTAAATACTTCCCTTCCGACTAAAAGCGATGATTTTTATCCAGTTTTTGAGAAAACCGTTAAAGAAGTAGAAGATTTTGCCCGCGATCGCATTCATCAAGCAGTGGTAGATTTGTTAAACCAACTGTCAAATTATGTCGCTCCAGAACGCGAACAATTGCAGATATTTTTTCATCCAGAAATGGAGCAAGAAATCGAAGATAAATTTGGTTTTGAAGATGCTGATCTCTTTTACAAATTATTACTAGGATGCGATCCGAATGAATGGAAAGAAGCAATCATCTCGGAAATCAGTAGTAAAGACAAAACCGTTGCACCTGAAACCATCTTTCCTCTAGCGCGTCAAGACGAGAAACACAACGTTGGTCAAATCTTTGACTGGGCACCAGAAAAAAGCCAAGGTTTACCCAGATCGAGCAATCATCAACTTTTAGTCCTGCGGCTACGAGATGAAATCACCGCTAGCGCTAGCCTTCATCTTGTGCAGTATGTTAGCGAAGTTAATCAGCAAATTAATTCCGAATTAGAAGGTATTTTGGATCAAATTATTCCGAGTTTGCAAAACCTTTCCAAAAAAGAAACTTTGCTCAGATATCTAGCGGCTGGGGAATTAGCACCTGAGATCGCAATTCCTACTTGGTTGCAGATTATTTCAGAACTTGCTGCTGTTTCTTATTTAGATGATTTGAGATGAGCTAACTGAAAAAATGACTGATTGCGATCGGCTACGGAGATGAGGATGTATTTGTGAGACGTGATGCGATTTTTTATACAATTTTCAAGCGTGTCCCAGGATTGTTTTTCGAGTTAGTAGAACAGCCACCAGCCGAAGCTAGTAGCTATCGCTTTGAATCAGTTGAAGTTAAAGAACCAACGTTTCGGATTGATGGGGTATTTTTACCTCCACCTGATGCAACATCTCAGATGATCTTTTTTGCTGAGGTGCAATTCCAAAAGGATGAGTTACTGTACCATCGCTTTTTCACCGAATCCATGCTGTATATGTATCGCAACCCGTCGCTTTACGATGACTGGTATGGGGTCATTATTTTACAGTCTCGCAACTTGGAACCGGAAAACACGACTATTCACAGATCGTTACTGAACAGTTCCCAAGTACAACGAATTTATTTGGATGAGTTAGGTAATCCTGATGAGCAAAAAGTAGGTATCAGTTTGATGCAGTTGACTATTGCCTCAGAGACTCAAATGGTGCAAGAAGCGAAACGTTTAATTGAGCGGGTGCAGCAAGAACAGATAACTGTTTTAGCTAAGAAAGAGATAATAGATGTAATCACAACTATCGCTGTTTATAAATTTGCCAACTTAAGTCGTGAAGAGGTAGAGGCAATGTTAGGAGTTAAGTTAGAAGAAACTAGAGTTTATCAAGAAGCTAAACAAGAGGGGATGGAACTAGGATTAGAAATAGGAATCCAACAAGGACGAGAGCTAGCAAAACTTGAACTTGTACCTCAGTTCTTAGCTCGCGGTATGTCGATGGAAGAGGTTGCTAAATTACTTGATTTAACTATCGAACAAATCGAACAAATAAGACTGGCAAGTGAGCAATAATCTTCAACAGAAACTTAGTAACTGGTGGAATTTTCATAGCGATGCCTACGCTTTTTCATATAAAAGCGTAGGCATCTCCCTAGATAAAAAAGCGATCGCTCAACAGAATCATTTGATACTATAATGAACCCTTTTAAATTGAACAACTATACCGATCAAGAACCAAGCGAGAAACCACAAAAAAGATTTCCGGGATGGTTTGCTTTAGATTTTGGTACGTCAAACTCCACAGTTACACTCTTCGATCCAATTGAAGTACCGATCGCAGAAATTCTCCCCAAAGAACAAGAGATGCGGTTGCGCGATCGCTTATCACAATGGCTGAGTTCTCCCGCTTCAGTCGCTTTACCAGATGTCAGCGATGATGATTGGGCAAAGTTTATCATCGAAATTAGCAAAAATCTGGAGATAGAACCCAGCCGATTGAGTGAAGTATTTGAAAGTGACAATAAAGAGCGATTTTTGGAAGCAATTCGCCAAATTGAGCTTTCTTTAGGAAACAGCGAGAGGTTTCGCCGTGCTGTCAGCAAAAAACTTTACCAAATCTATCATGAGGTATTCCGCGTCCCTACCCTAGAGTCGCAAAATCTGATCCCAGTTGTGCTGGATATCGATCGCCGCGATACGGAAATTCCTAGCGAATTGGAAATTTCGCAGTTAGGGGACTTAAAACTGCGGATGGGTAGGGAAGCTAGAGATAACCGCAAAAAAGCGATCGCTCAAGGTACAAGCAGTTCTTTAAAGGAAATTATCAGCAGATTTCACCATTCACCCAAACGTTATTTTGGTCAGGAGCGATCGTTTTCAATTATTTTGGATGGTGAAGAAGAAATAATTACTGCTAATCAACTAATCCAATCTGCTTGGGCGCATTTAATCGAGTTAACTGAAGATTACCGCCAACGCGCCCAACGCAGATTTTCAGAAGGAACTTTTTTAACAGCAGTTGTCACTTACCCCACTGTCGCCCCACCAGTTGTTCGCAAGGAAGTTAAAGAATTTGTTGAGCAATTGGGGATCGATGATGTCCAAACTGCTTATGATGAAGCCGTTTCCGTGGCAATATTCTTTTTATGGCGAGAATTTGGCGGTAATCTGAATATTGGCATTGAGTCATTCAAAACTCGTTGCCGTCAAGTAGGAAATAAATGGTCACAAAATGTCCTAGTTTTGGATATCGGCGGCGGAACCACAGACTTAGCTTTAATTGAACTGACTTTAGAAGATAAAACTCCTACCTTTGCCGATTATGAAGACCGAGGTTTAGGAGGACGTTACTATAAACTTACTCCCAAACTATTAGGTTCATCCGGTCATTTACAATTAGGTGGTGAGTTAATTACACTGCGAATTTTTAGATTATTAAAAGTTGCGATCGCAGACTTTTTATTGACAGCAGTAACAATAGGTGATCTTGAAAGCGAAAAGCTAGAAGATTTAATTAGTTCTGAATTAAACGAGCGCTTTTTAGAACAAGGCCAATTCAAAACTGGTAGTCTTTTAAAATGTATAGATAAAGAGAATCCAGAAGGCGATATCGCTTACAAAGATGCCTTAGATACTGCCGAGAAAGTATTACCCACCCGTTGGCAACAAGCACCCCAACGCCTGCAATCATTTTATATCCTTTGGGATTATGCAGAAGCCGCTAAACTTAAACTTGGGCAAAAAGCACCAGCAGATAATTCTCTATTAACCTTCACACTTACTGAGCAGCAAATTTCCGAACTACTTACCCAAAGTACCGTTAAATTGCAAGTTCAAGATCCAAATAACATCTGCGTCACCCTAGACAACCATCAATTTGAACGAGCCGCCGTTGCAGGAATTAAAGAAGCGATCGGTATTGCTAAAGGATTGATGGAAAGTCGTTTGCGTCCCGATGATCTCACCAAAGATTCTTGGAATTCCCAAAAAGTTGATTGGTTAATTCTGTCTGGAAAAACTTGTAATTTAGACATAGTGCAGCGCCAAATTTACCAAGAATTTAGTAAGTCTCCATATTTTGTCTGGAATCCAGAACGAATTACCTTTGTCTTAGAATTTACCAAATTAGCTACCTCTGCCGGTGCTTGCTATGCCGAGAAACTGCGAAGATTAAGGTTCGATCCAGAAGAGTCTAAAAGCTTGCTGCGTAAGGGAGCCAACCAGCTAGAAATAGATGTTAAAAACCTGTTTTATTATTTGCCTTGTAACTTCAAACGCAAAACCCAAAGTAACGATTTACTTACCATATTTAAAGCTGGACAAGAACTCTATCAACTCGCACCTTGGGAAACTGTCGCCAAAGTTCGGACTGCATGGCAAGGGATACAATTAACTAATATTATTTACCGTCAAGACTACGAGGATGGAGATTTACGGCTATGGGGTAGCTTTGACGGCAAAAACCTCATGAATAAACTGGGAATGCAAGAAGCAGAGTTTCTGAAAAAAATTAAAGTCCAGTTTGAGATTGACCAAACCCTTGAGTTTAATGTGTTGCTTTGTCAAGGAAATCCCCATTATTTAATTGATATTCCTGGCATTGATTTGGAATCGGTAGTTTCAGAATATTCAGCGCTATTTACTGATGGTAAATTGAACTGGAATATTGCTGTGCAAGGCTTCAATAAAGACTTAAATGATGGTGATATTGCCGTCAATGTTATTGAGTCCGCAACTGTTGATCAACCAGATGCTTATCATCTTGTATTTGAAGTAGGAAATGATGGTAGTAAATTGTTCCAAAAATTTCACTATCTGCGCGATGGTGTGACGGAACCAGGAATTGGGTTAATTAGTAATCCCTTACCTCCTTTCCCGCAAACTGGCCAGCACACTTTCTATGTTTATCAAACAGATTCAGAAACCAACAGCAAAAAATGGATAAGAATTGGCGCACTCACCAAACCAGATGTGACAACAGATTACCCTTGCCAATATCGGGTAACTCTTGATGATCAAGGCATTCTGCGGATGCACGCTGGTGAAGTACCTTACTGGACATCAAACAGTCAGGAATGTCTAAAAGAAGAGGGATGCGTTTATCTTGCTGAATTAGAATTGCAACCCAATGAAGTTGATAAAGAACGCGATCCATTTTGCGGGATACATTAAACCTCTGTGTTCCTCTGCGCTAACCTTCTCTGCGAGACGCTTCGCGAATGCGTTCCTCTGCGTTGAAAAAAATTAAGATTTTTAAACGCAAAGGGGCGCGGAGTAAACGCAAAGATACGCAGAGGTTTGCCAAGTTAATTCGCTTCACATACAGGTAATATTTGGAGGTGATATTCATGCAGCACTTGCGTCAATTATTAGAGGTAGAAAACTCAGAGTTAGCCCGGTTACTGCGGTTTAGTTTGTATGGACTAGAGGCTACTTTAAATCAGGCTCGCACAGAATTTCCACTAGATCCTGGATCTGAAATATGCGATGAGGTGCTGCAAGAACTTCATAACCTGTTGCAACCTGAACCCCCACAGCAAAATATTGGTTGGGAAGATGCGCCAGCTGATTTAAAACTCAGTCACCTGCGGGAAGCTTTTAATTCTGACTCAGAACTTAATTATTATCTGGGTAATTCTCAACTGCAAAGCACAACGGATTCTGATTTGTGGAATGAAATTCAACGTAAACTGCTGCGAGTCCCAGAGGATTTGGCTACAACTTGGCGATCGCGCACCTTGGATTTAGCTCAAGAAGTTGGTGCGATCGCAGATAATTCTAACCTCTTTCAACTTCCCTTTATCCGTGATGAAATTATCTACCCTGGACTTAGTGGTACTGTTCAAACTCAGGGGCTGAGATTGTATCAACAAGCACTTTCAAATTCTCAAAATACCCAAGGGAATGCATCCGATTTACCAGCGGCATTCCTATTTTTATATATGAATTTTATCGAAATAGACCCAGATTTACATCATGCTTTAAAGAGCGTTTTTGGCTTTGATGTCGTTTCCTTACACTCCAAACCAGAACAACGACATCAATATATTGATGCTTTAAGCGATCGCTTCCAACGCACCCAAAAAGCTGAAAAAAACACTGATCCCCTGTCAATTCTCCGTGCTTGGATTGACATGGACGAAGCCATACATTCCCTAGTATTCGTACCACCAGCTGAACGCTATTCTTGGTGGGGTAAGCTACAGCACGAATCACGACGCATTCTGAAGAAAGTCACTGATGAAGCGATTAATGCAGGTAATGAAGTGCGAATTCGCCAATTATCGGGACTTTATGCAGATATCTGTGCTTCATCTAAGGATGACTTACAACTAGATTGTGGTGGTATTCCAGGCGAAGTCTTAACTTGTCTCCGAGTATATACGCGAATTAATCAAGAAGAATCTCCTGGTCGTGTAATATTTCGCTCATCACGGTAGTTGCTGGCGAGTTTTCTAATTCTTGAGATTATGAGGCAAGGCAGACAATTTTACTAGTCCTCGCCTTGCCTCATAATCTAATGAAGGTAAAAACGTTTAAATTTAAAGGATGCCCCAGAAGTGTAAAATCCCTTGACCAGAAAATACTTCAAGTGCAACGGCGGATAAAAAACCAATCATTGCAAAACGACCGTTCCAGTTTTCGCTCTGAGGAGTAAAGCCCCAGCGCAAAGCATTAGGATCTTCTGAAACTGAAGGCGTAGTCTTCTTAACGTCTGCCATAAATAATACTCCGAGCTTTATGTTGTAACAGTTATAACTGCATGTAAAGTAATGTAACAGATTTTTACGAGAATGCAACATAAAATCAAGTTAAAATTCAGCAGCATATATTACGGGTACGTAGTTTTATCTTAACAAGTTTGCGATCCCTACGGCGGCAAGCTACGCAGCAACAGCCAATTACCTATGACTCAATACAGTTCAGATAAGACCAAAAAACTTGTAGAGACGACGATTTATCGCGTCTTATAGAAACGGCGATTTATCGCGTCTCGAAAACCCACAATTTTGTACAATTCGCCCTTAACCCAAGCGTATTGACCTATGACTCACTACCGGGAAAAAATACAGGTAAGACAAACGCCGTCAGAATTCCACCCAGTACAATCACCTCAATAATTCTGAGGTAAAAATTGTTTTGCATAAAATTATTCATTCCCGCACCCAAGTTAGTTTGTAAACTAGTCAACCAAGCACGGAAACGACTAGACCATTCAGCAGGGCTATCTTCTGGGCGAAACTTCCGCGAAAACATAGAGAGTAACAACGGCGCACCACCCACCTTGGTAGACATCAAAACATGAATCGCCACACAGCCAACCATCACAACCCAAGCACAAAGGTGGAGTGAGTACCAAATATGATGTAGCTGTCCTGCTGGAAGCCACTCTTCCTTCATCATCCTGCCAGAGTTCACAGCCAAAATAGCGGCGATAAGCATGAGAGTATTTGCCAGACGTTGCAAGCTAACCCACCAAATCGGCTTGCCAACCTGGGTTAGTTGCCGCCAAGAATCAGATTGAACAAGGCGCTTTTGTCCAGCATGAAAACTATAGAGGGCAAAAGCAGGCAGAACAAGCAAAAAACATAATGCAAAAGTGCCGTGAATGCCCTGAATATCGCCAATTTGAGGAAATGGGATTCTGCCAAATCTGCGATCGTAAGTGTTGTAAACTAGAAACCCGGTAATAATTGCTGCGATAACTAAAATTCCACTTAAGCCGTGAAGAATTCGCAAGAACAAAGGTTGATAGGGTGCAGAACGGGGCATAAAATGAGCCTTGGTAGCTTACTTCAGAAAATTGTAGCCATTCAGGAGAAAATTAACTCTTGCTTGGTCATTTCTATGCTTTAATAGCCAATGCTGAACTAAACTATGGCAAAGAGAAATATTAAGAAAAATTTGAATATATGGCAGAAGTTCTGCATTTTACAGGATTTATCAAAGGAGTGACCTATAAAACTTACTTGGATGATAATTTAAGTAGGATTAGTTTAGATGTATTTGATGTCAATAAAGAAAGGGGTTATGGATTAATCAAATCACCTACAACTGAAATTGCTTATTCAAAATGGGTATCACCTAAGAGAACCCGAAGTTATCCATTTGCCAGAATTTATAATACATATAATTCATCGAAAGTTATAACTATTATCCCGGTGATTAAAGATGAAGGCAAAGATGGCGATATAGATAAAATTCAATACTCTACAATTTCTTGGATGAATTTGCTTAATATCTATATAGTACTTGCTTATTACGAAACAGCAAAAAAAAGTACTAAAAAAGGGCAAAGTAATAAGAATAAGTTGAGTGATCAGAAATTTGCTAATGATTTTGTTAAATTTCAAATCAGCGAGATATTAGCATATCGCCAAAGCGCACTTCATTGGAATAAGAATCTATTTGAAGAAAGATTTACACAAACTTTTGAAAAAGCTCTAGATTCTTATGATTCTATTTTTCATCAAACTGGAGTAATAATTCACTCACGAGAAGGATTAGATAAATATTTACATAAAATCAGAGAAGAGTTTGAGGAATTTAAGAATATTTCTCTTAAAGGTTCTCAGAGTGCTAGTAAGAGAGAAGCACTGACTTCTCATAAACTAGAATATTTAGTAGATGGATTAAAAGCAACTTTTAGTATTGAAAACTATCTTGGCGGAATTTACTATTTGACTCCTGATGAGATAATATTCGAGAACAACATGTATATCATACAAGAGTCAAAAAATACTTCAACAGCATCTTTGCCAAAGCTCCCTGATATTCAAGATGGTTTATTCAAGCTAATTTTATTTTCTAATTTAGATTCTTTAATATTGAATGATCAGGAAGTATCATTTGTTACAAAGCTCAAGCTTACAGGTAACAATGTTATTGGTTCTATTGTCTTTCCAGATGCATCACTAGAAGAACTAGAATATTTTTTAGAAGTTAATATTAAGATTTTTAATACCAATCAAAAACTAATTATCAAAAAATTGGCTTTAGAAGCTCAAAATAATCAGAGACTTAAAATAGAAGTATCCAGTAATTTTTAAACATTATAATTCTTGGTTATGATTAAAAGTCCTTTACGATATCCTGGCGGTAAGTCAAAAGCAATAAATCAAATAGCTGAATACTTGCCAGAGAGCTTTTCAGAATTTCGAGAGCCTTTTGTGGGTGGTGGTTCTGTATTTATCTATTTAAGACAAAAGTTTCCTCATCTCAAAATTTGGATTAACGATTTAAACCGCGAACTCTTTTTGTTCTGGAAGTCTGCCCAATCTGAGCTACCTCAATTAGTTCAAGAAATTCGACATATTAAAGTCAAATATACAGATGGTAAACTACTCTTTACAGAATTAACTAGTGTAGATGTCAATAATTTATCTGATTTAGAAAGAGCGGTTAGGTTTTTCGTACTCAATAGAATTACTTTTTCAGGAACTGTAGAATCAGGTGGTTTTTCCCAAGAAGCTTTTCATAAGAGATTTACTAATTCTTCAATAGAACGACTAGAAAAGCTAGAAAATATTCTATCAGAAAACGTCCAAATTACTAATTTGGATTACAGCCACCTATTAAAATCAGAAGGAGAAGATGTATTTTTATTTTTAGATCCACCATATTTTAGTGCTACTAAATCAAAGCTATATGGTAAAGATGGTGACTTACACACTTCTTTTGAACATCAGAGATTTGCTGAACTTTTGCAACAATGTCATCATCGCTGGCTAATTACCTACGATAACTCAACGCAAATTCGAGAAAATTTTCAATGGGCTAATATTTCAGAGTGGGAATTGCAGTATGGCATGAATAACTATAAACAGAGTGGTGCAGCTAAAGGTAAAGAATTATTCATTACTAATTACGAAGTTAAACTTTATTTGGAGAAAAAATCACAAGTTCAGAATCTTGCTAATCCAGCTTTGCAATTGAGTCTGGAGATTTAAACCTAATTTTGATAGCTTTCAATTTTCCGGTAGGATAACCCCATAGCTCTCAATATAGCTACAACATACAAACCTTAGCTATGACAATTTCCCCAATCCCTGCTCAAGAATCCTCTGCTAGCTGGTATATCCTGCTGCAACAATTAATAGATGGTCAATCCTTGTCTCGTACTCAAGCTGCTGAATTGATGCAAGGATGGCTCAGTGAAGCGGTTCCCCCAGAGTTATCAGGAGCAATTTTAACAGCGCTGAACTTTAGAGGGATTTCTGCCGACGAATTGACTGGTATGGCTGAAGTATTACAATCCCAATCAAAACTGGGGACTGGTGACTGGGGACTGGGGACTGGGCAAGAATCTACCCAATCCCCAATCCCTCTAATTGATACCTGTGGCACTGGTGGAGATGGTTCTTCAACCTTTAATATTTCTACAGCGGTTGCTTTTGTCGCCGCAGCATCTGGTGTACCTGTGGCCAAACACGGCAATCGTTCAGCTTCAAGTCTCACAGGAAGCGCAGATGTATTGGAAGCCTTGGGTGTAAACTTGAGTGCATCCAGTGACAAGGTGCAAGCCGCACTGCAAGAGGTGGGGATCACTTTCTTGTTTGCCCCTGGTTGGCATCCAGCACTTAAGGCGGTTGCTTCATTACGGCGAACTCTCAGGGTACGAACAGTGTTTAATTTGCTTGGGCCGTTAGTAAATCCCTTGCGTCCAACTGGGCAAGTGGTGGGCTTATTTACTCCCAAACTTTTGGCAACTGTTGCCCAAGCTTTACAGAATTTGGGCAAGGAAAAGGCAATTGTGCTGCATGGGCGAGAAAAACTCGATGAGGCTGGGTTAGGAGATGAAACTGATTTGGCGGTGTTATCAGATGGAGAAGTGCAGTTAACTACCATTAATCCCCTAGATTTGGATTTAACACCTGCTCCCATCGGTATGCTTCGGGGTGGCGATGTCCAAGAGAATGCGGTGATTCTCAAGGCGGTACTCCAAGGTAAGGGAACTCAAGCACAACAAGATGCAGTAGCGTTGAATGCGTCGTTAGCGCTGCAAGTAGCGGGTACGATCGCACTGCTAGATCACGCCGAGGGGATTAAAATCGCTAAGGATATCCTACAAAGTGGGGCTGCTTGGACGAAATTGGAGCAGTTAGTTGAGTTTCTGGGGAATTGATTTGCGATCGCAATTGCGGACGAAATTCTACGATATTACGTTTGATGGTGACATCGTAATTGCCAAAAAAGTCATGTCCTAGAAGTCCAATTTCTAGTTCCGCACCTGCGATCGCTACTGGTACTTTATTCACTATCACCCCAGCAACTGCCATCGAATTAACATAACCCACGGGAAATTCTACAGCTCTAGCACTAGCGGTATTTGCCTTCGCTTTCCCTACTGCCACTATTCTCAAGGTATTTGCCATCTCTTGGGTGATTACAGTGCCACTGGCTCCCGTATCCACAATCATCTCAAATTTCTCCTGGCCATTGAAAGTAACTTCCACAATTGGCGTCCCACCAGCCCGCCTTTTAATTGGGGCTGTAAATACTGCTTGATCTGGAATCAGCATTACTGATGAAGGGAAACCTGAGTCTGCTGGTAAAGGTTTTGTGGCTATACGAGGTGAGGTGAACTTTGGTGCGGTTGCTATCTGGGGAACGGTAACAACTATTCTCTTCCGAGGTTCGGCAATTGGCAACGGTACAGGGCGAGGAGTAGCTTTCTGTTTGGCATATTTGATTTGGCGCTGATATTCTGTGATTTTGGATTGAGCAAAGGCAAATTCTGGGGTTTGTCGCCGGACTTTTTGCATCAGCGCGATCGCATCCTGGTATTGACTCGCCACCAATTTCCAATCATCTGAAGATTGAGCCGATTGGCTGATACTCCAAGCGCCAACGGCTTTATCTAGCCCCATCTCAAAAACACTGGGTTCACTTTCAGAAGTATCTAGTGGCTGTGTTGGGGTAGCTGCTGGTGTTGCTGGTTCGACGGCAGGCTGTACTGATGCCAGATCCCCAATTGGCGTGGGTTGCTCATTGCCACCAGTTGCAGTGTTTCGTTTGTCTTGACTACAGCCAACACACAAAACCGCTAGAGTGCTTGAGACAAAAATTAGGGTTGCACGGGATAAAAAGGACTGAAGCATAATTAATTTTAACTGCCCAAGCTTTGCCAAATCCAATCCAGCTACTTTAATTCTCTTTTAATTTTAATTAACCATTTTAAAAACTCCCAATTGCCCAACTCATGGGATAATTAGCAATCGCAGTATTGGGGAGTAAGGAATAGGGAATAGGGAATAGAGAAGAGTTTTCCCAATGCCCAATGCCCACTCCCCGATCCCCACTCCCCACTCCCCAATTTACTATGCCCCTGTCTGACGCAATACCTGCTTTACTAGTCTTGGCAGATGGAACCACTTATCGCGGTTGGTCTTTCGGTGCAACGGGAACCGCGATCGGAGAAGTGGTGTTCAACACTGGCATGACCGGCTATCAAGAAGTCCTGACTGATCCTAGTTACTGTGGTCAAATAGTCATTTTTACCTATCCGGAATTAGGCAATACTGGCATTAATCCTGAAGATGAAGAATCAGATGGCCCCCAAGTGCGGGGTGCGATCGCACGCAATATTTGTCAACGACCGAGTAACTGGCGATCGACACAATCTTTACCTGACTACCTTAAACAAAACCAAATACCAGGAATCTACGGCATCGATACCCGCGCCCTCACCCGCAAAATTCGGATGTTCGGAGCCATGAATGGTGGCATTTCTACAACCATTCTTGATGAAGCGGAATTGCTAGAGCAGGTACTAGCGGCTCCCAACATGGCAGGATTAAATCTGGTTCGTGAAGTCACCACCCCAACGGCTTATGAATGGTCAGATCCCACCATTCCAGCTTGGCAATTCAATTCTGAAGCTGCGGAAAATCTTGGGGAAGCCTTTACCGTTGTTGCCCTTGACTTTGGCATAAAACGTAATATCTTGCGTCGCCTAGTAAGTTACGGTTGTCGGGTGATTGTTGTACCTGCTGATACACCACCAGAGGAAATTCTCAAATACAATCCAGATGGTGTGTTTCTTTCTAATGGGCCTGGCGACCCTGCTGCTGTCACTGAAGGGATTGCAACTGCAAAAGCCCTCCTGTTAAGTGAAAAACCCATTTTTGGTATTTGTATGGGACACCAAATTTTAGGTCATGCACTAGGGGCAGAAACCTATAAACTAAAATTTGGTCATCGTGGTTTAAATCAGCCGGCAGGATTACAACAACGGGTAGAAATTACTAGCCAAAACCATAGTTTTGCTATTGATCCAGATTCTTTACCTACGGCAGTTGTAGAAATCAGCCACCTGAACTTAAACGATCGCACCATTGCCGGGGTACGTCACAAATCTCTACCTGTATTCTCCGTACAGTATCATCCAGAAGCCAGTCCTGGCCCCCACGATGCTGATTACTTATTTGAGCAATTTGTCCAATCCATGAGAACAGCACGTCAAGCTGTGGCTGAGGTGAGGTAAAAATGAGGAATGGGGATTGGGGACTGGGGAATAGGGAAGAGTTTTTCAATGCCCAATGCCCAATGCCCAATGCCCAATGCCCAATCCCCTATTCCAACAGATTGTAGACAATTTGCTCAAAAACCATCTATACTTGAGCGTTCACTTTAACTCATGAGGAGGGAATTATTGCTGAGCCACTAAATCTAACCGTTAGCCTGAGAGGCACTCGTGAAGTCCGGGATAACTGTCAGCTATTCCGCCTCACAGGTTTGTTAGATGCTTTTTCTGAGCCGACATTTCGCAAGACACTTGGCAGCAAGATTGACGAGGGCCCTAAGCATATTATTTTGGATCTCTCACAAATTGACTTTGTTGATAGCTCTGGCTTGGGTGCTCTGGTGCAGCTCGCCAAGCAAGCTCAAACTGCTGATGGCACTTTGCAAATTGTCACGAATGCCCGCGTAACTCAAACGGTCAAGCTTGTTCGCCTAGAGAAGTTTCTCTCCCTGCAAAAATCAGTTGAAGACGCTCTAGAAAACGTCAAGTAGTCTTGATTGCTCGACCTGAGAGTTCAATTTAGCTATCCAGATTCAACATCGGATAGCTTAATTTTTAAAACTTCTGGCAAAAAACCTCTCTCCTTGTGGGAGAGGGACAAAGCCAGTTGAGCTATTATGTTTAAAGTTGAGCAATAACTTAAAGATATAAACACCCAGTTATTGGGTATGTAATCGTTGGCTAGAATATTGGATAAGCAATCAAGTGTGAGAAATTTGTAAGAAATACAAAGCTAACAGATTTTTCTATAGGTAGACTTGACTTAATACTGTATAGTGGGAAATTGTCGCTTACTAAGTAAGTATGGCAATGCTATTGAGTAGAAGGGTGAATTTGATGTCAGAATTTTACCCTATATTAAGCAAACACCACAAGAAGTAGGCGAAATTTGGTTTACAGGCGTTGACATTAGGGTGATTTAAAGTGCCAACTCTCAATCAAAAAGATGAAATTAGGAAGTAACTTTGATAGTATTGATTATGCTAAGTATACTATCACGGCATACTTCAGAAAAATCAGTCTTTGCGAAGAATGCCTACCAAATAGAGCCAGTGAAGGAATGATTTATTTGTGAAGTCACAGGAGGAAGAGCTATTAGATGGACAAGATAAAACTCCCAAACAGAGTTTATCTTGGAATCAAGCACTCTTGGCAACCACAGCGCCATTCCAACAGATTTCCCTCTCACAAGTGCAACAAATTTCTCCTAGTGCTTTAGCATATTTGGGGGATGCAATTTATGAGTTGTATGTTAGAATCTTCTATCTGCTGCCATTGCAGCGGTCAGGAATTTACCATCGTCTGGTAGTGGAGCAGGTAAGAGCGGAAACACAAGCGCTACATTTGCGATCGCTGATTCCTCATCTCAGGGATACCGAATTAGAAATTGTCCGACGGGGTAGAAACGCCGCTACAGGACGCCCTAAGCGACTTAATCCCGAAATTTATCAACAGGCAACTAGTTTAGAAACCTTAGTTGGCTACTTATATCTCACTGATTACCAGCGTCTAACCGAACTGTTGCAAATACTTCATATAGAAAAAGAGTGAAAACTCAATTTCACAGTAGCTACAGCAGCAGATTAGGTTCAAGAAATTGAGGTAATCGAGATTGTCGACCATACGCTATATCCATAACTAAAATGCAGAATAAACCAAGAAAAGTTAATACTTCTAGCGAACCAAATCGTGGACAACCCGTAAAACTTAAAGGTAAGCGTGTTGTTACTAATCCCACTCGTAATCCTCGGAAAATAGATAGCAAACCCACCTCTGTTGCGAATCCGACTCACAACCCCAGGAAAGTAGATGGCAAACCCTCCTCTGTTGCTAATCCGACTCACAACCCCAGGAAAGTAGATGGCAACACCATCTCTGTTGTTAATCCGACTCGCAATCCTCGGAAAATAGATAGCAACCCTAGTTATGGCAACTCCCGACAACGAAATAACAACTTCTCCCAGGCGTCTGTATCTACAGAATCGACAGAAGATAGCGATCTCATCTACGGTCGCCATCCAGTATTGAGTGCGTTGCAAAATCAGCGCAATCTGAACCGTCTCTGGATTACTACCCGTCTGCGCTACGATCCCAGCTTTCACCATTTTCTCTTGCAAGCAAAGGAAAATGGCACAGTGATTGATGAGGTTGAACCCAAGCGTTTAGACCATCTCACCAACGGGGCTAATCACCAAGGTGTGGCGGCACAAATTGCTCCCTACGCCTACATCGAATTACCCGATCTACTGGAAAAAGCCAAATCTGTAACCGATCCCGTAATTGTCGTGGCTGATGGAATTACTGATCCCCACAACTTGGGAGCAATTATTCGTACCGCCGAAGCAATAGGCGCTCAAGGATTGGTGATTCCCCAAAGAAGGGCATCTGGGATCACTTCCACTGTCATGAAAGTGGCAGCAGGTGCTTTAGAAAATTTTGCTGTAGCTAGAGTTGTCAACCTCAGCCGCGCCTTAGAAGAATTAAAAGAAGCTGGCTTTTGGATTTACGGCACCGCTGCAAGTGGGAGCGAACCCGTGCATACAGTCAATTTTACTGGCCCAATCGTTTTGGTAATCGGCTCAGAAGGCGAAGGTCTGGGTATGTTGACTCAACGCTCTTGTGATTTCTTAGTATCGATTCCTCTACAAGGTAAGACTCCCAGCCTCAATGCCTCGGTAGCAGCGGGTATGGCGCTTTATGAAATTTATCGTCAGCGATCGCAAAATACGCTGCACTTAGATAGATTACAAAAAATCTCTTTGAAAAAATAACAGTAACAGAGTATAAAGAAATGTAAAAGATAATAAAGCACGATATCGTTTAACACCCTGTAGCACGTTTATAAATCGGAAAAAACCATGAAAACCATTTGGCGTAACCTCAAGGAAGTGTTAATTAACACATTCGACTACATCGGCTTGGCTTGGTGGGTAGAGATTGTGACGCAGAATCCCCGCTGCACGTACTACTTCGGGCCATTTCTGAATTCTTCTGATGCCAAATTGTCAAGCATTGGATATATAGAAGATTTGGAGACAGAAGGAGCACAGGGAATTGTTGTGCATATCAAACGCTGTAAACCTAATACCTTAACCATCGCTGAAGACTTGGGGGAAAGATTTGACCGCAAAGTACAGCCTGCCTTTGGCGGTCAAATTTAATTTAGGCCAGAGAATGAATAGGACGCAAAGATGTAAAGACATGGAGACACAGATAATTCTTTGACTGCGTTACCAAGTCTTTTTCACTCACCGCGTCACCACATATTCCCTCTCCATTTCTTCTTCGTCAACAGTCAAAATTTTTAACTAATTCTGGGGGTTTAATTCCCCTGCTTTTTCATAGGCAAGTTTTGTGGCTCTTTCTAAATCCCCGTTACAAAACTTAATTACGTTAGCGGTAGCGTTCGCGCAGCGTCTCGTAGAGAGGAAAGAGCGTCCGTAGGAGCGTAATTACGAATTAGTAATTATTATTGACTACCAATTACCTGCGGATGTTCTTCCAGCCAATGGTCAATGTCCCTGAGCATCAGTTGGGGAACTTCCCACGGGAAAAGATGGGCGGTGTTGGGATAGCACTGCCACTGGGAATTTTGGAGGTGTTGAGCAGTTTGTAAGCTGGAATCAGATGTGATGTGGCGGTCTTTTTCACCAGCAAGTACTAAACTAGGACATTGAATTTGTTGCAAATCTAGAAGTCGGTTGTATCCCGATTGAATTGCAGTATAGAGAGCGCGAGTAGCAGCAGGAGAGGTTTGCAAATAAGCTGGCACTGCTTCCTTGGCGATGTAGTTGTAACTGGTAGATGTATGTTGTTGGATTAAGTATCGGAAAAGCGATCGCTTACCAAAAGTTTCAATATTCCATTGCCAACTTGGTTTTATATAGTTAAGTAGGGCAGCAACACCAGTATATAAATTATCCTGCCAAGTTATAGGTGGATGACTGCCACGGGGTTTTGCGGCTGTCGCCACCAAAATCAGCCCAGTAATCCGCTCTGGCAAACGTAATGCCAACTCCATTGCTAGAATGCCGCCAAGTGACCATCCCAATACTAGGCACTTTTCAATCTCCAAGCGGTCTAGCAGCGCTTCTAAATCAGTCAAATGATCATTCATCTCAAAATTGCTATTGCAGCGACTTTTGCCGTATCCACGTAAATCAGGGGCAAAAGTTTTATAGCGTTGTGATAAATGATTGGTAAAGACAGAAAGACTACGACCAGAGCCAGGATGACCGTGTAAGCCCAAAATCGGAAATCCTTGACCTTGGATGTAGACATTCAGGCGTCTAGCAGTAGTACGATTATAGCGATCGCTCATTCCTTACGATTCTCCTGTCTGTCGATACTGCCAATTGCATCGATTGCAGCCTCCAGTGCGATCGCCACATGAGTCCAATGAGTCCCCCCCTGGCAATAAACCACATACGGTTCACGCAAAGGCCCATCGGCTGATAATTCCAAAGTACTCCCTTCAATAAATGTCCCCCCAGCCATGACTACCTTGCTCTCATACCCCGGCATTTCATCTGGAATAGGGTCTAAGTAAGAACCAATGGGAGAATGCTGTTGTATTGCTTTACAGAAAGCAATTAGCTTTTCGGCAGAACCAAGTTTAATCGCCTGAATTACATCTCCACGGGGAGCCAGGGGAGCGGGATTTACTGGATAACCGAGTTGATCAAATACATAACCAGTTAGATAAGTCCCTTTCATCGCCTCTCCCACCATTTGCGGCGCTAGAAATAAGCCTTGGAACAACAGGCGATTTTGGTCAAAAGTAGCACCGCCATAACTCCCGATACCAGGAGCAGTGAGGCGACAGGCAGATGCTTCTACTAAGTCGGCGCGACCGGCAACATAACCGCCAGCGCTGACAATAGTACCACCAGGATTTTTAATCAATGACCCCGCCATTAAATCAGCACCTACGGCTGTAGGTTCCTTTGTTTCAATAAATTCGCCGTAGCAGTTATCCACAAAGCAAACGGTGTTAGGGTTTTGCTGTTTGACTAAGTGAACGATTTTTTCTATATCGGCAACAGATAAACTAGGACGCCAAGAATAGCCACAAGAGCGCTGAATTAAGACTAAACGAGTGTTTTCAGCCACACTAGTACTTAAAGCTTGCCAATCTATAGTTCCTTCTGGGGTTAGCTCCAATTGGCGGTAATTTATGCCAAACTCAATAAGTGAGCCTTGACCTTGACCCCGTAAACCAATGACTTCTTCAAGCGTATCGTAGGGAGAACCGACCACTGCTAACATTTCATCTCCGGGACGGAGAACACCAAACAAAGCACAAGCGATCGCATGAGTTCCCGAAACGAACTGAACTCGCACCGCCGCAGCTTCAGCACCCATAACTTCGGCAAAAACTTTATCTAAAGTTTCTCGTCCTAAATCATCGTGACCATAGCCACTTACACCAGCAAAGTGGTGTGCGCCTACACGGTGATTACGAAAAGCATCCAGCACTCGTTTTAGATTATGCTTGACCTGAGTGTCAATTCCAGAAAAAATTTCTAATAGTGCCTGTTCTGCTTGCCGCAGCTGTTCTAAGCTGTTCATCAGTTCCTCGTTCAAAAAAAATTAAATTATAGATATGCGGATTTTAAGATCCCACATACTAGGCTGGAAAATTCAAATTCAGGTTACTGCATGACAATTGCTACTTCAACCAAACCTCAAATTAACTGGGTTAATACCCTGTTTTTCATTGGACTGCACATCGGCGCTTTATTTGCCTTTGTTCCTGGTAACTTTAGCTGGACGGCAGTTGGTGTGGGTTTCTTGCTGTACTGGGTAACAGGTGGTTTAGGAGTTACTCTAGGATTTCACCGCCTTGTCACCCACCGCAGTTTTCAAACTCCCAAGTGGCTAGAGTATCTCTTGGTTTTCTTCGGCACACTCTCGTGTCAAGGAGGCCCAATTGAGTGGGTCGGGACACATCGCATTCATCATTTAAACTCTGATACTGACACAGATCCCCATGATTCCAATAAAGGCTTCTGGTGGAGCCACATGGGTTGGCTGACTCATTATTGTCCCGCTCACGCTGATGTTCCTCGTTTCACCAAAGACATTGCCGAAGACCCAGTTTATCAGTTTTTAGAAAAATATTTCATTTTGATCCAGGTTGCTCTGGGAGTATTACTTTTGCTTCTGGGTGGCTGGCCGTTTGTTATTTGGGGTATTTTTGTTCGCATTGTCTGGGTTTATCACTGCACTTGGTTGGTGAACAGCGCCACTCACAAATTTGGCTATCAGAGCTATGATTCTGGTGATAAATCGACTAATTGCTGGTGGGTAGCCGTACTAGTTTTCGGTGAAGGCTGGCATAATAACCATCATGCTTTTCAATACTCAGCTCGTCATGGGCTGGAATGGTGGGAAATCGATTTAACCTGGATGACAGTTCAATTGCTACAAGCAGTTGGTCTGGCTACTAATGTAAAGTTGGCCCCAACAAAAACTAGTTAGGAGCTAGGAGCTAGGAGTTTGGAGTTTGGAGTTACGTGAGGGTGTGAATCAGGCGTTGAAATGTTTATGTTGCCGTCGATTTATATGAGACAAGGAGCGTTTCTAATTCACATCAGGCGTGAGTTAAGAATCTAAACTCCTAACTCATCACTCCTCACTCATCACTCCTAACCCTTAACTCCTCACTTTTCAAAAGTTTATTTACGGGTGCGCTTGTGTCGGTTAGGTTGCTATAATCCGAAGCGCTAATATTAAGAAATTTTGCGGCGAGCCACTTTTTGAGTGACTTGGTGTAGGAGTTTGTTGTTTTTCAGGTGTTCATGACTACATCAATAATTAATAGCCAGAAACTAAGTGACGAGCCTGGTAATTCCGACTTCCGGCTCAAAGATATTGTCAAAACCCTGCCACGGGAATGTTTTCAGCAGAGCCGTCGCAAAGCTTGGACACAAGCATTGCTCAGTGTCTTGGCAGTTGCCTTGGGTTATTACAGCTTGATTATCACTCCTTGGTTTCTTTTGCCCCTAGCTTGGATTTTTACGGGCACTGCTTTAACAGGCTTTTTTGTAATTGGCCATGATTGTGGTCACAGGTCTTTTGCCAAACGTCGTTGGGTAAATGATTTGGTGGGGCACTTCTTCATGATGCCGTTAATTTACCCCTTTCACAGTTGGCGCATTAAGCATAATTATCACCATACTCATACCAACAAGCTGGATGAGGACAACGCTTGGCATCCAATCAGACCAGAAGTGTTTGAAAACTGGGATACAACCCGGCAGTCTGCTTTTAAGTTGTTCATGCGTAAACGCCTCTGGTGGGTAGGTTCCATTGGACATTGGGCTGTGGTGCATTTTGATTGGCGGAACTTCAAAACTAAAGACCAATCGAGTATCAAGCTTTCTGTGGCTGTAGTAGTTGTGTTTGCTGCGATCGCTTTCCCGCTTCTGGTCGCTACAACTGGTATCTGGGGATTTGTCAAGTTCTGGCTAGTGCCCTGGATGATTTACCATTTTTGGATGAGTACTTTTACTATTGTTCACCATACTGCCGCAGATGTTCCTTTTGCGACAGCGAACAAGTGGAACGAGGCTCTAGCACAACTATCTGGCACTATTCATTGCGATTATCCGCGTTGGGTAGAAGTCTTGTGTCACGATATCAATGTTCATGTCCCTCATCATATTTCCACAGCTATTCCTTCTTATAATTTGCGGTTAGCTTACAGCAGCATCAAAGAGAATTGGCAGCCTTATCTCCATGATGAGTGTCAGTTTTCTTGGCCTTTAATGAAGCAAATTACAGACCAGTGTCAACTGTACACAACTGATGTTGGTTATAAGACTTTCAACGAACATTACACAGAGCAATAAATAGCGCTGTGATTACACTCACGCTCTTGAACCAACGAGAGCGTTTATCATGCTGTGTTTAAATAGAATCTGGCAATTGTTTAATGACTAAAATTGTTAGGTAAATTGCCAGAAATTATCCTCTTTTGTGTTAGCGATCGCTAGTTTCGTGGGCATTCTAGAGGTGAGATTATTTTGTCTCAAATCAAGTTCCGATTTATATCTAACAAAAGAATCCAGTGCCATTAGATACCATCACATTCAATAATCCTCCTGGCGGCGAAACGTCTGAGGATGCGACTAAATTGCCTTTTACTCTTCAAGATTTAAAAGCTGCAATCCCTGCTGAATGCTTTCAGCCCAATGTGACAAAATCACTTTTTTACTTCTTTCGTGACATCCTGATTATTGGTCTGCTTTATGCAGTTGCTTCTTACCTGGATTCTTGGCTTTTCTTCCCGATTTTCTGGCTAATGCAAGGAACGATGTTTTGGGCTTTGTTTGTAGTCGGACATGACTGCGGACACCAATCTTTTTCTAAGCAAAAATGGCTGAATGATTTGATTGGACATCTTTCTCACACACCAATACTTGTTCCTTATCATGGTTGGCGGATTAGTCACAGAACTCATCACAAAAATACTGGCAATATCGATAACGATGAAAGCTGGTATCCTGTGACCGAATCACAATATAAGGAGATGCCTTTAGCCCAAAAGATCGGCAGGTATTATGTTTTTCTCTTGGCTTATCCTGTGTATTTGTTTAAGCGTTCTCCTAATAAAGAAGGCTCCCACTTTTTGCCCAGTAGTTCTCTTTTCAAGCCATCGGAAAAATGGGATGTCCTCACTAGTACTGTACTTTTGATTGGCATGATAGGTTTACTCGGTTTCCTCACCTACCAATGGGGTTGGATGTGGTTGCTGAAATATTATGCTGTACCCTACCTTGTGTTTATAATTTGGCTCGATTTGGTGACATTTTTGCATCACACTGAGCCAGAGCTTCCCTGGTATCGTGGAGAAGATTGGACTTTCCTGAAAGGCGCGATTTCTAGTATTGACCGTGATTATGGTTTGGTTAATCATATCCATCACGATATTGGTACTCATGTTGCTCACCACATATTCCTTAACATCCCTCACTACAATTTGCTGAAGGCAACTGAGGCAATAAAACCAGTGATGGGTGAGTATTTCCACAAATCCGAAGAACCCATTTGGAAGTCATTATGGAATTCATGTGTCAGCTGCCATTTTGTACCTGATACGGGTAGTAAGGTTTACTACACATCTAACAACAAGTTAGCTAAAGACTAAGATTTAGAATCCCGACTTCTTTAAAGAAGTCGGGATTCTGGTATTTTCGTCAGTGCTGATCACATTAAAGATTACTTAAATACCTGAGTACAACCTAACTTTTGAGGTGCATTGGCGTAACCCGCCGCAGGCATCGCATATTACATTATTAGTACTTCTAACTTTGTCAGTATTTGAGCGTCCTGAGCCTGTGTTAAATCTCAACTTACTGACTGCAAGGTTATTAAAATACAGAGGTAAAATAAAATATAGATAGATGACGTTCGCGGATCTTTTCCCCTATCCTGACAAAAAGATTTATTTTCTCCAGACTCTTGCTGTCTTGGTGGGTAAAGATTAACATATTTGTGGACAGAGGCAACATCTCGTTAAACCATCCCTGGGAAAAGTGACAAACTCTTGGGCTGTCTACTTTGAATTTTATTCAGCGCCAGTTAAGTTTATCTGCATGTAGTGACTTAAGACCATTACCTGCTGGGTTTGTAAATCAGCACATACTATACTATAGAGAATTTACCCAAAAATTTTTCTAGCTTTAAAATCAGAGGTATCAATGATTATAACTAATTTTAGCAAACAAAGAAATGAATTTAAGGAATCTAAAGTACTCAAAGCTAAACCCCATTGGCAAGGGCAGAATTTGAGCGATACTGCTGTCAAAGGTAAAGATACCAAGATGCGAGATCCTGCACCTGATAGTTTGATTTTTAATAGTTTAAATCGTGGTCGAGTTGCTATTTTTATTGATGGCTTAAGTCTGTTTCATACAGCTTTGCAACTGGGCATAGAAATTGACTATGTTAAATTGCTTTGTCATTTAACCAACGGTTCAAGACTGTTGCGTGCTTTCTTCTATACTGGGGTTGATCTCAGCAATGAAAAGCAACAGGGCTTTTTGTTGTGGATGCGTCGTAATGGCTATCGTGTAGTGGCAAAAGAGCTTGTCCTGGCAGCAGAGAATTTCAAAAAATCAAATCTAAATGTAGAAATTGCTGTAGATATGATAACTTTAGCTCCTTATTATGATACTGCGGTTTTAGTCAGTGGGGATGGAGATTTAGCTTATGCTGTAAACGCTGTCAGCAGAATGGGTGTTCGAGTGGAAGTGGTGAGTCTGCAAACAACGACTAGTGAAAGTTTGATTGATGTTGCCGACTGCTTTATTGACCTCGATAGTATTAAAACACACATTCAAAAAGATTCTAATCTTGGCTATAGTTATCGAACAGCGTCAAATTCAAACCTTTAATTAATAACGAAGATGTAGTGATACAAAGAGGCATTCAAAGAAGATGCGTCTTTGTGTCTTCTTCAGTCTTTCCATTTTGCTCAACCTGAATTTAAATGGATATTTTAATAGTTGAAGATGAACCAGAAATTTCTCATTTAATCGAACTCTCTTTACAAAAAGAAGGATTTTTTTGTCGCATTAGCCGCGATGGTCTGAATGCTTTGCAGATGTTTCAGGATCAACCACCTGATTTAATCATTCTAGATTTAATGATTCCGGGTTTGGATGGGTTGGAAGTTTGTGCCAGAATTCGCCAGAAACCAGGTGCAAAAGATCCTTACATTTTGATGCTCACGGCTAAGGGTGAAGAAATCGATCGCGTCATTGGTTTGTCTACTGGTGCTGATGATTACATGGTAAAACCCTTTAGCCCCAGAGAATTGGTAGCTAGAGTGCGGGCACTATTAAGGCGTAGCCTCCGCCAAGGAGGACAACATCAAATCAATCGTACCCAACATTTTATTGTCGATGTAGACCAGCGCACTGCCAGTCGCCAGATGAATTCTCAGGAAGTTGAAATTTTGGACTTAACTACCCTAGAATTTAATTTGCTAACCACCTTTGTCAGCAATCCTGGTCGAGTTTGGAATCGCACCCAACTAATTGATAAACTTTGGGGAGATAACTTTTTTGGCGATGAACGAGTGGTGGATACTCATGTAGCTCGGTTGCGAAAAAAGATTGAACCTGATCCGGCCAATCCCACTTTTATTAAAACTGTTGTTGGGGTGGGCTATAAATTTGAAGATCCTCTGGTGGCGTAAATCTTATGAAGATGGGGCTGAGAGGACGCCTATTTTTCTCCCACTTAGTAGTAATGATCGTGGGAGTAGCGAGTCTGGTGAGCATCAGTAAAATCTCTTCCCCCCACTTGTTTGTCTTGCATTTGGAACGATTAGAAAACCGGGGATTCGACTTAATCAATATCCGCACTGAATTGGTTACAGGATTTGAATTTGCTTGGCAACGAAGCACTATTTGGTCAGTCTTAGTGGGCACAACCGCCGCCGGAGGATTGAGTTTCTGGGTATCCAGACGGATTATGCAGCGGTTGACTGAGATGGAACAAATCACCCAAAAATTTGCTGCTGGTCAGATGGATGCACGACTACCTGTATCTGACATTCCTGAACTCAGTGGACTGAGTGCTAGTTTCAACCGGATGGCAGCCAGTTTAGAAGGGGTTGAAGCGCGGCGGCGAGAAGTGATTGGAGATATGACCCATGAATTACGAACACCGTTAACCGTGATGCGCGGTTACTTGGAAGAACTGGCTGATGGTGAAATTGAAGCGTCTCCTGAAATCTATCGGCGTTTAGCTAAAGAAACTAGGCGCTTAGAACGGTTGGTGAATGATTTACAAGAACTATCTAAGGCAGAAGCAGGTTATTTGCCAATTAATATCCAACGGGTAAATCTGCGTCCGTTGTTAGAGTCATTAGTGGAGAAATTTACCGACCAACTGCTGGAAGATGGGCCAGTTCTGCTCTTAAAATGTCCATCTATCCTACCTTCTGTATTGGCAGATGTTGACCGTACAGAACAGGTGTTGGTTAATCTGCTAGGTAATGCAGTGCGTTACACTAACGAAGGTTCAATTACCATTAGTGTTGGGACTGAAGCATCTCAACTGTGGATTGCAGTTGTGGATACAGGCATTGGTATTGCTCCAGAAAATTTGCCTCATGTGTTTGAACGCTTCTGGCGAGCCGACCAATCGCGCGATCGCCATTCGGGAGGTACTGGTATTGGTTTAACTATTTCCCGTCGTTTGATTGAACTACAAGGCGGTCAAATTCAGGTAGAAAGCGAATTGGGAGTTGGTAGTACGTTTCGGTTTTTTCTACCTTTGGCTTGAGTGAGGGTGAAGAAGGCAGGAGGCAGGAGGCAGGAGGTAGGAGGTAGGGGTTGAAATTTATCTGTTGTCTCTCAAACCCATTTAATTCCAAGCTACCAAATTAGAGATTTGCTGCTCTTGACTTAAAGCCTTGAGATACAAGGTATTGACATAAGGTAGTCATGGCTATGTCATAGCCAATTGCTAATTTGAAACTATCCAAAATCTTGGTTTGTTGATGAATGCCGAGATTTTGGAAGTGCGTAGAGTGTAATAATTATGTCTACTTTTGTCCTGGCTGCTTTTTTGGTTAGTTTACTCAGTGTTTCGGGTTACGCTGCGATCGCCTACTTGTTCCCTCAAAATCGCTCATTAAAATAATTCGTAATGACGCTCCTGCGTCGCTACCGCTTCGCTAACGTAATTCGTAATTCGTAGTTAAGAATTGAATTACGAACTTGTACTGAGCGTAGCCGTTGGCGCAGCCTCTCGTAGAGAAGTATTAGTAATTAGTTAATTTCCTTTCTCAATAATTCTGGAATCTGAGAAGGGCGTTCAGCTACCGGAACTTGCGCTTCTTTGAAAGCAGCTAATTTACTTTGGGCTGTGCCAAAATTAGGATCGCGTCCGATAACCGTTGCTAAAGTCCCAGTTTGACGCCAAGTTTTTCCTGGTGGTGCTTGTCGGCCGGCAATGTAGGCAATTACTGGTTTATCAATTGCTTCAGTAATGTATCGGGCTGCTGCTTCTTCACTACCACCACCAGGTTGACCGACTAAAACGATCGCCTGTGTGGTTTCATCCTCATCGAGAATTTGCAGCCATTGCAGAAATGAGGAACCAACGATCGCATCACTACCAATACTGACACTAATCGATTGTCCTAAACCTGCTTTTGTTAATTCGTAGGCGATTTCGTAAGTAAGAGTACTGCTACGACTAACGATCCCCACTGTCCCAGGGGTATAAAATTCACTAGGTTGAGTCCCTAAGAGAATTTTTCCCGGTACAATGATCCCCGGACTATTTGGCCCGATTACCAAAGTTTCACAGGCTTCGGCTTTGCGGAGTAATTGCACCATATCCAAAGGCGGCACGCCAGCGGTGATAATAATGATCTGGCGAATATTAGATGCGATCGCTTCTAATGCCGCATCTAACACGTCGTAAGGATCTACACAAATAATCGTCGTGTCAATTGCCCCAAATTGTTCTATTACTTCCTCTACTAAATCAAATACTGGCAGTCCATGCAATTCCTGTCCGCCGCATCCAGGATTGACACCAGCTACTAAATTTGTGCCATAAGCTTTCATTTGAGCAACATGAGTGCTTGATATAAATTCACAAAAGCCTTGAATTAAGACTTTACTTTCTGGCGTTAGGTTCATAAAAAATTACCGTAAGTTTGGCAACCCAGTGCCTAAAAGCACTTGGCATAGAAACGACACTTTCACAGTGTTGTATTGATTCAATTTTTACTGAAATTCCAAAAACCATTCTTGAGGTTGAGTATTCCAAAAGTGGTAAAATCCGCTTCTAGCTAGGAATATTCAGTTTGAATGTACTATATAATTTAATCCCAGGAAGCAAAGCTGTACTTGGTTTCAGCATCAAATTCAAAAATTTATGCCCTGCGGTCAAAATTATTAATTTTTGATTTTTGAATTGAAAAAAAATGACATTCACTACTTCTTATTAACCGTTGGTTTAGCAAGAAGAACTGCCGCCGCCACTGCCTCATCTAAATTTTCTACCACGAGGAGCGCATCAGTGTGGGTTTTTAGTGTTGCTAAATATTTTCTAGCAGCCTTAAATTCAGAACCAGCAAGACGGACAACCAAGGGTGTAAAATTTCGCTCTCGGCTATTTTTACTGCCATTAGAATGTACAACCTGTGATTGAAGTTCGCTATTTTCCTGCTGCACAAATCTGGCTATAACTTCAGTCACTTCCTCAATTTGAGGAATGCTACCCAGAAAGTTAATTAGTATTACTTGAATACTTTTGTCAGCCTCCAGGATTTTTAGACTTGTCTCCAAGCGATCGCGGAAGGTAGTTGGTGTAGTATCTGTAAGGAAAGCATGACGTAGATTCAAACAAACGCCTGGATTGCCACCAGCATTAGCAACTAAATCTAAAGTTGCCATCACTGAACCAGTACCATTACCTAAAATACCGATTTTTCCGTGCATCTTTACACCATTCCAGTTGCCTAAAATACTGTTGATTTCAGTACTGCTATGACGACTGATAATTTTTGCCGCCATCTCGGCGAGATCGGGATGACGCTTGATCGCCCGTTCGTTGACCCTGACTTTACCATTAAGAGCCATAACTTGACTAGTAGCGCTGACTGCCAAGGGATTAATTTCGACTAAATCTAGGTCTTTTTGGATAAATAACTGGTACATTTTTTCCACAACGCTGCTTACCGACTGCATCAGCGTTCCTTGCAAACCCATTTTTAAAGCCAATCGTCGGGCATAAAATGGCGAGAATTCTTGTTCTACGACAACATGGTGCATTCTTTCCCCAGCGGATTCCCAATCGATGTCTGCTTCTTTGCAACCTAAAAGTACTGGTCGGCAGACAGCGGTATCTAAAACTACTGCGAGATAAAATTCTTGGTTGGCGTCGTATTTAGATTCTGCCAGCACAACTTCCGGCAATTCGCCCCATATTGGTAAACTAAAGATATTTTGAGCAGCTGCGATCGCATCGATAGTCGTTTGGGCAAACCTGACTCCACCTGCTTTTGCCCGTTCTGCACCATGTACTTGAGATTTCAGTACAATTGGAAAGCGAATTTTTAAACGTTTCAAATCTGTAGGATGATCAATTCGTTGGGAAGGCAATACCGGAATGCCTATCTTCCCAAACCATTCTTTAACTTGGTACTCTAATAAATCCATTGATACACCTTAGTATTGACACTTTCCAAGCTTTTGGTTATTGCTGTCTTAATATTTTGCAGCACCCTTATTACATAATTAAGCTTTTGGCAGCTATAAAAACTTATTTTTCACGGATCAACTTTATCGAATTCAGCAAATGAGGTACATTAATTTCGATAGCCAACCTGTTTGTGCCAGAGCCACAACACTTAATTAATCTCTTCAGTAGGTTTCCCAGCATAGAAGATAACTAGCATTTCTGTCAAAACCCTCTGACATAGCATCATTTTCTTAACCTCTGGATAATTTGGTAACAACTGCTTTGCAACTAGAATTTTGCAAAGCAGTTGCTTCTGTGAATTTTATTATCGCGAAATAATGCAGTGATAATACTCAAAAATTCTATTATTCCCATTTTTTATTTGTAATTTATACCTGAAGACAGATTATTTAATTTTGCATCTAGCGCTATGAAAATGTAGCGATGCAAACAATAACTGCTTTTTAATTTTTGGTGAAAAGTCAGAATTTGTGTTAGAAAGTTGGTCGTTCAGATTTTCAGGCTGTGGTTGGTTAAACTGTGCATTTGCATTCAATAAACCGAGAAAGTTCGTTTCATCCTCTTAAAAATAATCAAAACAATATAGAAATTCAGCGGGAAAGCTGTATGAAAGTAGCAGTCCAGCAGGAAGATTTGCAGCTTTTAGCCAAAACTTTGCAGGAACAATTACTTGTAGAAGTCTCAACGGCTGAAGTCTTCGAGGTTAAGTGTGCCGTCAATAAAGACGAGTTAATGATTTTAACGCAACACGCATCAGATGTAATAGTTGATGCTCAACTAATTTTTGCAGTCATTGAGGAAGTACTTCAGTCTCTAGCACCCCGCAAAGAGCAGCGAGTGCAATGTTTCCTCAGAGTTTTTGGTGAACAACTCCCTTATGCCAAATGCTTCGTAGCTCTGAAGCAGACGGAGGAATGGGGGGATAGGGAGATGGGGAGATGGGGAGATGGGGGAGTAGGAGAAGATGAGGAAGCAATATCTTATTCATCCTCATCGGCTCTGACATATTTTCCATCAATCGATGAGACTGAAGAAGAGGAACTGTTTGATCCGTTTGCAGATGTGCCGAATTTGTCGGCTTCAAGGCCAGGATTCCAAGTCAAACCTGTACTACTGGGTGCAGTGTTGGTGGGAATTGTCGTTTTAGGTAGTGGTACTTACTTGTTGACTCGCCCTTGTGTGATGTCTGAGTGTAAAGAAATACAAAATGCTGCACAATTAAAAACAAAATCTCCGCAACTGATGCGCCGCGCCAAGTCTGAAAAAGAATTAGTTGCTGTACAACAGAAACTTGCAGCAGCCAGTGCGGCCCTGAATGTAATTCCTAGTTGGTCGCCCCGTCACCAGATGTCAGAAGAACTAAAAGTAAGTTTGTCTGGGCGGTCAGAAAAAATCAACCAGGTGGTCAAGGCTTTGCAGACAGCATCTTTGGCGATACAAAAAGTTCAAACTCCTGCATCTAGTCTAGAGGAATTACAGGCTAGACAACACTTATGGCGACAGGCTATAGCCCCACTAGAAGCTGTAAGTTCCAGTAGTGAACTCTATGGACTGGTACAGGGTAAATTACTTAATTATCGTGTCCGTTTGCACGCTGTAAATCAGCAGATAGCTACTGAGGAAAAATGGCTGAAAAAAATAACAGCAGCAAAAGCTGTTGCTGTTGCAGCCGAAAAGCGGGAAGCTACTGCTAAATCTTTGAATGACTGGCAAAAGGTGCAGTCTACTTGGCTGGTGGTAGTTAATACCTTGAATACCATTCCCCGGACTAGTGCTGGATACCAAGATGCCCAAAAGCTGATGGTAGATTATAAACCTAAGTTAGTAGTAGCACGCGATCGCGCTACTAAAGAACGATTAGCTGTTAAAAGCTACCAACAAGCCCTTAGCACCGCCAACCAAGCCAAAGTATATCAGCAACAAAACCAATGGCAAGCTGCGGCGACCTACTGGGATCAGGCTTTGCAAACTGCTAAACAGATTTCGGAAGATAGCTTGTACTACACTCAGGCTCAGTCTCTCATCGAACCCTACTCAGCAGCCCTCAAGCAAGCACAAGAAAAAGTACAAGTTGTTAGTAGTTTCCAACAAACCCGCACTGACTTAGATAAAACCTGTATTAATGGAATTCGGATTTGCACTTTTAGCATGGACAATGCAGGAATTATTGTCCGGCTAACCCCTGAGTATGACCAAATCAGGCAAAATAACTTGGCTAATCCTTATTCTGAGAACTCGGATACTGCTGTTGACGTTACCAATCACTTGCAAATCTTACGGGAAGCCTTAGCTGTAATTAGTGACAATGCCAATGTGTCCCTTTTTCTCTATGATTCTCAAGGTCAGGTAATTTATACACGGACTTTAGGCGGGTAAGTAAAAAAGTTAGGAATTAGGAGTGAGGAGTTAGGAATAGATTCGCTCTTTGTATAAAATTCAGGTGTCGGTGCGTTGGCATAGCCCACCGTAACCCTACGGGGAAGCAAGCTATGCGTAGCGTCTCGCAGAGAAGGTATTGCTTGTTTTACTCAATCCTCTTGAGTGAACATCGGTCAGTAGCCAGATTCATCAACGCTTTAAGGAAATCCGGCAGAAATATATGAAGTTTTGTTACGTAATGCGTAATTATAACTAGCCAAGCTGAAGTGATAATTATGGGAGTTCGCAAGAGCTTTAGAAACCGAATGCTTTCGTGCCACTCTAGACTCTGTATCCTTAATTCCTTCGTTGCCAAACTGTACTAATCAAAGTCACGTTAATTTAGTACATCACAAAATAAGTTCACACATTTACCAGTCTGCAAGGAGAGCAAAATTCATGGAATCTCAAAACATACAACAGTTAACAAATGATATTCAGAACGAAGCCAGTAATAGCTTGAATAAGTCGCAATCTGAAGTTGCAGTCCAAAATGATAGCGGATTAGGAGATAATTCTCAAGAATTGCAAAGTAGTATAGACATTAATAAAACTGAATTGAATGATGTTGTTGGAGAGAAAGAGGTTGAGCATTTTGCTGAAGGAATTCCACCTATGAAAAAAAAGCTACAGCAGACTTGCTGGGTGGATGAAGATGGTAATAGGGTGTGTATCTAAATCTTAACAAGATTGTCAATTTAATTATTATGATCTTAATTAAGTTGAGTTAAAAAGTAATAACGTTGTTTTTAGTTGTGTGTAATACCAGTTTTTCTTAGGGGGTACAACATTATTGTACCCTAACTAAGTATTGTTTAAAAATGTGCGCCTTTATAAATTTAGGTAAACAGTAAAATGTAGATTACTATTTTCGATATATCCTATCTAGGATTGGTACAGGTTCACTGCTGTTCAATGACTATCACTTAATTTGAAAAGGTACAATGCAAGTATGAGTAATCTTTTGTGCTGGGTTAAAGGTTTAGGAGTCGTAATATTTGGTGCAATAGCTTTCTCTGGAAACTCTGCTATTGCCAAAATTAACCAGGATACTACTCTACCTAATAATGACTTGAATACATCTAACTTCAGTACGGTGCTTGAAAAGCATAATATCTCAGGAGATAATGCCCTGAAATTTAATTACAGTATCGACCAAATTCAAATTCAAGATAGAAATGCCATAGAGAAGCAAAAAGTTCAGAATTTTGCAGAAGTATTTCACTTTAAACTCGCGGAGACTTGCTGGATAGATGATGACGGTAATATGGTGTGTAAGCCTTAACAGTATTGTCAAATTAATTTTTCTCATCTTAATAAGTTGAAATGAGAGTTAATAGCGCCATTTTTAATTGTGTGAAACACAGTTTTAAAAAAGGGGCACAACACTTTTTTGTGCCCTAACTGTATATTGTTTCCAAATGTTAAACGCCATAAGGTTTGGTAAATGGCAAAACGCAAATTACTGATTACATTCCGATGCACTCTAAATTATCGCAAGTTAATACAGGTTGAGCGTTACTCGTCACTATAGTTCAACAATTAATGTTTTTTATAGCGGTATAATATCAAACATGAGTAATCTGTGGGTCTGGTTTAAAAGTCTAGGATTTGCACTATGTAGTGCAATAGCCTTCTGTGGAAACTCCGCTATTGCCCAAATTACCCAGGATGGTACTCTACCTACTAATTCTCAGGTTACACCACAAGGGAATATCACAATTATTCAAGGTGGAACCAGAGCAGGAAACAATTTGTTCCACAGTTTTGAGCAATTTTCTGTACCTACAGGGATTACGGCTCACTTTCAAAACCCTACAGATATTCAAAACATTATTAGCCGGGTAACAGGTAAGTCTATTTCTAATATTGATGGCATCCTGAAAGCAGACAGTACAGCTAATCTATTTCTAATTAATCCCAATGGGATTATTTTTGGTAACAATGCTTCTTTACAAATTGGCGGTTCATTTGTGGCGAGTACTGCAAGTAGTTTGAACTTTGCTGATGGTACAAGGTTTAGTGCCACAGATCCCCAAACTACACCCCTGCTAACAGTAAGTGTACCCACTGGGTTACAATTCGGAGCAACTGCGGCTCCCATTCGTAATCAGTCCCAAGCAAATCCAAATGGGGCGCGTAACCCTGTTGGTCTACAAGTGCAGCCAGATCAAACCTTGGCACTTGTAGGCGGCGACATAACTCTGGAAGGCGGAAATTTAACCGCAATATCTGGACGAATTGAGCTAGGAAGTGTCGCTGCTAATAGTTTGGTTAGTCTGAACCCAACAAACCAAGGTTGGGTTTTGGGATATAAAGATGTCCAAAATTTCCAGAATATTCAACTAATCCGGCGAAGTGTTAACGGTTCTGATATTCCATCTCAGGTAGATGCTAGTAACAGAGATGGCAGTGGAGGCAACATCCAGGTGCAGGGTAACACCATTGAACTAAAAGGTTATCTTGTTCGCTTAAGAACCCAGGTTACAGGTGCAAAAGATGGCGGAGACCTAACGATTAATGCCAAGAAATTAATTGTTCGGGATGGCGCAGCAGTATCTACTATTACTAGGGGACAGGGTAATGGGGGAAAGTTGACCGTGAACGCCTCCGAGTCCGTGGAGGTAATTGGTAGCTTTACCGACCCCAATACTAAGTCAATTACGTCTAGTGGATTATTTAGTTCAACTGTTGTTGCCGGAAAAGCAGGTGACATAACGATCAATACCGGAAGGTTGCGTATCCAAGATGGCGGACAGGTGGCAACAGACTCTATTGCATCGAGTCAGAACTCACAACTTATACCAGGTACAGGAGCAGGAGGTGATTTGATTGTGAACGCCTCCGAATCTGTTGAACTAATTGGAACCTCAACAAGCAATCTAAATGTTATTAGCGGCTTGTTTGCTTCGACTAACACTTCTGGAAATGCCGGAAAAGTGACAATTACCACAGGAAAATTGATTATCCAGGATAGGGCTGAAGTCACTGTAAGCAGTCAATTAGCCCAGGGTTACATATACCCAAAAGATACAATACTAGGTCAAGCTGGCGATCTAAATGTAACAGCCCGCTCCATACTTCTGGACACCAAAGGAAAACTCACATCTAATAGTGAGTCAGGTAAGGGCGGGAATATTGGGCTACAGGTACGGAACTTATTACTGATGCGCCGCAATAGTCAAATCTCTACTAATGCAGCAGCTAATGGAGATGGCGGTAAAATCACCATTTATGCACCAGATGGCTTCCTTGTCGCCACTCCCTTTGGAAATAACGATATCACCGCCAACGCTAACTTCGGCTCTGGTGGTAAAATCACAATCACTGCTAAGAACATCTTTGGTTTTGTGCCCCGCACTCGTGCAAACCTAGAGAGGCTGTTGAACCCTAAAGAGCCACTAGACCCAAGTAGGCTACGAACAAGTGACATCACCGCATTTTCTCAGCAAAACCCTTCATTGAGTGGCACTGTACAAATCAACTCACCAGATGCTGACCCCAGTAAGGGATTAGTGGAATTACCCGTAAATCTGGTTGATGGTTCGCAGCAAATTGCTTCTGGTTGTGATTCTGGTGAAAGAATAGCCAGAAGTTCATTTATTGCTACTGGGCGTGGAGGATTAGTAGCCGATCCCACGCAGCCATTGATAGCTGAGGATGCAGTGCTGGCAGATTGGATCACACTCTCTCCAGAGAGTCAGAAACGTGCTAGCGGTATTCAGACAAAAGCGGTTGTTCAGGCGCAGCGAAACACAGAAGAAAAATCACAGAAAGCTAATTCTGTCAATGAACCTACTCAAATTGTAGAAGCCCAAGGGTGGGTTACAGATGCCAATGGTAATGTGGTTCTGGTTGCTCAAGTACCCACTGCATCGCCCGATAATTCCTCGCTCACTGCTACATCTTGCGCTGCTAATTAGAAGATGAACAGTCAACTAGAGCCAAGGCGAATGGAATTCGCGGCTACACAAACAAAGTCCGCCTCCGCGGAATCTAAGGAAAAACGTGGGTTCGATGAACCTCTCCCTCCCAGCCTCCCTCTCCGAAACGGAAAGGGAGGAGCAAGGAAAAATTCAGCTTTTTGCTCCCCTCTCCGTGTCGGAGAGGGGTTGGGGGAGAGGTCAAATAAGACTTGTCGAACTCACGTTAAGGAAAAATTGAGGGTTTGAAACCCACGGAGGAGAGGAGAGCAGAGCGAGAATAACTCCTAACTCTTGTACAGACGCGATTAATCGCGTCTCTCCTAACTCGTCTCCTGAATTTGCAAACGAACAGTGTGTTCAGTCGCACCACTAAGTTGCAATTCCATGATTTCACCACCCAGAGGTTCCAAGCAAGTGAGGAGCGATCGCAAGTTGGGTGTACTTGCACCAGTATCTACATATAATCTATCTGCCAAATTGCCGATTCGTTTCCAAGTCATGTACAATTTGGCGATCGTTTGTTCAATCTGCGATGCTTGATTTACCAAATCAGCAGCAATGCTCAAACAGCCTACTCTTTGCGCTTCTTCTAAGGCTGTTTCAATATCAACATTTTCCTGCGTTAGCGCCTGAACTTGAGCCGCCCCTTTGAGATATTTCGCCAAGTTACGCGCTTCGGTAGTTACCTGTTTCAGCGTATCCACATCAGGATTAGCAGCAATTTCTTTCTGGATAAACTTTTGATGCGATTCTGGCAGTTTTTCCATTTCCTTCACCAGTGGGGCGATGTAGCGCGGGGGAAGGGTGTTATCTGCTGCTTTTTCCTTGACTGCTTCGGGTAATAAATCTGAGGACATGGCTGTCCATTCATCGCTGAGTTGTCGCACTTCCCGCCTGGTGATGCGATCGCCTTTTTGGGCGGCTTCGCTCACCATCTGTTGCACTTCTGGCGATGCTTTGGAGGTTTCCACAAATGCCCGTTTACTGAAATTGTTCACAGAACCGGGGTCAAGTTTACCGTCTTCGATCAGACTATCAGCACTATTCGCCAGTTGAATCCAGGAGTATGCTTGACTTTTGCTGATTTCTCGCTCTTTTAGCCATCGCAGAAAACCAGTACCGCGTCCGTCGCCACCAACTTTCTCTCTGTCGCGGATAGCCCGTAAAATTCGCCCCCGCCAGATTTCAGTTTGCAAATCAAAGCGATCGCATACCTGCCAAGCTATTTCGAGCTGCTGTTGAAAATCTGACTCTAAAATCTGTTCATCTTCTGGATCGGGCAGTTCAAAGCTGATATCTGCTGGCTGTAGTAACGCAGCAGCAAGGTCGTTGATGGAGTCGGTATCTTGCACGATTGATGACTAACTAGTGGATGCGATCGGCTTATTATGCCATAATCTGCGGACTCTCACTTAAGGGGGAGTACGGTATTTTGAATTACAACAAATATAGTAGGAAGGGGTAACCCACCTCAGTGAGGTCTTTCCTTGATCAGAGAGAATAAAAATAAAACGATGAACCAGGTAGACTACCTCCGCATTAGTTTAATCGATCGCTGTAACTTTCGTTGTCAATACTGTATGCCAGAGGGAGTAGAACTGGACTATATTCTCAAGCAACAGCTGTTGACTGATGAGGAGTTGCTCACCTTAATTCAAGAAGTATTTATTCCAGTAGGCTTTAATCGGTTTCGTTTGACTGGGGGTGAACCCTTATTGCGTCCGCGTGTAGTGGATTTGGTAAGTGCGATCGCATCTTTTCCCCAAACTGAAGACCTTTCAATGACCACCAACGGTTTTTTGCTGGCTCCGATGGCGAAAAACCTCTACAATGCTGGTCTGCGACGAATTAATATTAGTCTGGACTCTCTTGACCCTGACATTTTTGACCAAATTATCGGTAATCAGGGCCGTTCTCGTTGGCAACAAGTTTGGCAGGGAATTCAAGCTGCCCATCAAGTTGGATTCGACCCACTGAAGCTGAATGTGGTGGTGATTCCAGGCGTTAATGACCACGAAATTCTAGATTTAGCCGCCTTAACAATTGAAAAACAGTGGCACGTTCGATTTATTGAATTTATGCCCATTGGCAATGTGCATTTATTTGGCGATCGCGGTTGGGTATCTTCAGCCGATTTACGGCAACAAATCCGCGATCGCTGGGGCTTGACAGAATCACAAGTTCGTGGTTTTGGCCCTGCTGATGTCTTTAAAATTCCCGGTGCGAAGGGGACACTGGGATTTATTAGTCAAATGTCAGAATGTTTTTGCGATCGCTGTAATCGGATGCGCCTGAGTGCCGATGGCTGGCTGCGTCCCTGTTTATTAAATGAAACTGGTCAAATAGATTTAAAAACTGCTCTGCGTTCTGGCACTAGCACCGCTCAATTACAAGAGCAGGTGAGGCATTTACTCGGAATCAAGCCAGAAATTAACTTTAAAGGGCGCGATTCTGGCATTTTAGGTACATATACCCGCACCATGTCGCAAATTGGCGGATAGTAATTGGTCATTTGTCCCTTGCAAATAACTAAGGACAAATGACTAAGGACAAATGACGATTACGCTTGTCGTGAGTAGTACTCAACCACAAGTAGTTCATTAACTTGTAATGCCACCCATTCCCGTTCAATAACGCTGTTGACTTTACCAACCAACTTATTTTTGTCAAACTCCAAATGACTGGGGAGGTTTGCCAAACCGGGATATTGCAAGTTAGCTTCCACCAACTTCCGTGATTGTGCCCGATCCCTGACTGCAATTGTTTCACCAGGACGGCATTGGTAGCTGGCAATATTCACCACACGACCGTTAACAGTTACGTGACCGTGATTCACCAGTTGGCGAGCCGCTGGGATAGTCGGGGCTATACCCAAACGGAAAACGGTATTATCCAAACGCATTTCTAGCAATTGCAGCAACACTTGTCCGGTAGAACCAGTAACACGTCTGGCTTTCCGCACATAACGTAGCAATTGCTTTTCAGTCAAACCGTAATTGAAGCGGAGTTTTTGCTTTTCCTCTAGACGGATAGCATACTCAGAGCGCTTTTTACGGTTCTGACCATGCTGACCAGGTGGGTAAGCGCGTCTAGCGCTTTTACGAGTCAATCCTGGTAAATCGCCTAAGCGGCGTACAATTCTGAGGCGGGGCCCTCTATATCGGGACATGAGTTTCCTTAATCTAATCCTGTTTAAACTTTACCGAAACATTCAATTTTGACACTCCCCTGATTAAACATCAGGGGATTCTTGGTTTTTTGAAGCTGCTTACCGAGGTAAGACGTATCTCACCAAGGTAGACGCATCGATTTTTGCGCCAGTTGCTTTTAATCGGTAAACCCGACAAACTAGCCTCCAAGCCTGAATTCCGACCTGTCACGCCGTACTCCTGCCCATAACTTTTTTGTGTTTATTTAGTTTCGTAGGCTACTCAATCATTAGATTGGTTTACGTAGTATTCTTAACTTTGAAATACTTTTTACGTTGCCTACTTATCTTTCAAACAGTTATATTAACACAATTTCCGCCATAATTAATTATGTCTATACCTTGCTCCCGCTGAAATTCTTTAATTGCAGAGGATTTTTAAAAGATTTAAGTTAGCATAACTTTGGGTGTTTGGAGAATGGCAATGTCAATGAGCAAAAAAGTGGTTAACAGAGGGAAGAACAAACAAGCTAGTTCGACCTTCAGGAATTTAACAATACCAGTTTTGGCTATAGCTGGATGGTTGACAACGATCTTACCCAATACAGCGATCGCAGCTTCCTACAGCAATGATTATAGTGTCTGTGCTGGTCGCCTTTTGAGCGTGGGTATAACGGCAGAAGCAGCATCAGAAGGTTGTGCAGCAGCACTGCGTCCCAGGGATTTGGCTGCTTGCGTGGTTAAAATTGATAAGGAAACCGAAATTGCTGCCACAGATGCGCTTTCTTCTTGTGGGAAGGCCCGGCGTCCTGAAGAGTTAGCTACCTGTGTAGTTGGCGTCAGCTTAAATACTAAGGAAGAAGCTAATCCGGCAGTTTTAGAGTACTGTGGACGTAGTTTGTTACCCGTGCGCTTTGGCCAGTGTGTGGTTGGCTTGCGTAGTCAAATCGACTTTCCCGCTACTCAAGCGCTAGATACCTGTATCAGTGCTGATGATAGTGTTATCGGTGCTTCATCTTCATCTACACCGCCTACCGTAATTCCTGCGGGATCAAATCCAAGTATCGAGAATACCCCATTTCCGACGCAACCGCTTGTTCCAGCGCAACCCGGCACTAATTAAATTGACAGTGCTTTGTGTAATTGATTGAAAATACAGGTTGAATATAGAGTTGGCTATTTGCCAACCCAATTCAGGCACTACCAAAACATAAATCATCTGATCTACTACTATTTCTCAGATACAAGGTTGGGTTGAGCAACAGCGAAACCCAACCTTATATATTACAAAGCTTCCAACTGACTGGGTAATTTACCTTTGCTGACTATATAGCAAAGATTAGGTAATTACGGGATCACCGCACTCGGTCGCAGCCAGTAGTTCAACTCTGGTGCTGTAAATGCTTGGCGGATTTCTTTTCGTTCCTGATTCAAAACCATCGGACGCTGTACACCAGCAAGAAACTGCACATCATAAAGTTCTTGAGTGCCTGTGGTGAACTTCAGCATTCCAACCTGCTGTCCATTTCGCAAATCTACGACTGCCACACCACAAAGCAACTGCTCAAACCGTTGAGTAATGGGCAACCCTCCAAAAATATGCCGTTCCCGAATCTGGCATAGTCCCACTAGGGCGTAATACCCGACGCAGCACAATCCCCGCAGAAATCCAGGGAGTACACAGACTACCTGTTTGTCTCCTGATTCTGGATGAATGCGCCATACTTCCCCAGCACCAGAGTTGAGTAACCATAAAAACCCGTCATGCCAAATTGGGGAATGGGGCATTGATAATCCATCTAAAATAATTTCATTACTCTCTACTTCCACCACCACGCCACCATTGGCTTTACCCGGCCGCCATCCCCCGACGGTATCTGTCGTACCTAGGGCAGTCACATACTTGGGTTTGCCATCTAACATCGCTAACCCATTCAGGTGACAGCGGTCTTCTGGCACTACTTCGGAAATAAATTTGGGATGCCAGCGGGGTACAAAGCTGAAGTCTGGACTCAAGGCAGAAAGACAGGAAAAACGGGTGTTGACAATCCACAGCCCTTCTCTGCCAAATTCCAGGTCGTGAATATTGAGGTCGCCTGTAAAATATGTCATCCGTGGCAGATAAAGGGCATCGTACCGTCCGGGCTGGTCTTCTAAAAACTCATAAGCTAAGGCGGGGGCATTGGCTAATAAACAGACTTCGTGATGGCTAGCCAGTGCTAAACGTGAACCATTCACTGCCAATCCCATTGGTTTGGAAAATTGGCGTAACAGCATGGTAATCTGTTGCCCATTCCAGCCTACTAGTGCTAGTTTCCCGGCTTGGTAGGTGGTGATGGCAACTGAACCTCCGGCTTGACTCAGCCAGGAGATAAATCCCTGATCGGCATCACACTGAATTAAGTTATTCTCTTCTGGGGCAGTAGTAGTAGAGGTGGTTAACATAAATCAAATTTTGTTGGGGCAATAATGTTATGGTTTAGACCTAGCCAAGTATAAAAACGGTTAAACAAAACTAAATCTATTAAGAAGTAAAATTGGTTACCAATAAAAAACCTGTAGCAGCAACAACACCGAAAGGAATCGCCCGCTGATAACAGGTCACGCCGCATCAAGCTGCAATGTATCGAACCTTGCAGACATTTTGAGCTTAGTTGTTTTTATAATGTTTTACTGGTAAGTATTGTTTGGGTGACTAATGTATGATAGTGACTTTTTATTTAAAACAAATCAGTATATATATTGAAGATAAGTTTAGTCAAAACTTGAATTATTTGCAATAAACAATACAATAGGGGCGCACACCTGTGCGCCCCTATTGGTGATTCTGATTCAAATAAATGAAAAATTCTATAATACTCCTCTCCAACACGGAGAGGAGTTGGAGAGAGTTTGGTCGAAGTCACGTTAATTGATCGCCTTTGGTAATTTGGAATTTTGCACAGTCGTACTAATCTTCTCTTTCGCCAAAAGCTGTCTGTAAAACCACTGCAATCCCTCCATCTTGGTGATATTTATCTGCCCAGGCACGAATAACTTCATCCAATTCTTCCATAGCTTGCTCCATTTTTTCTGGAAGAATATCAAGTTCTTCCAACAAGCGCATGGCATTTCGTCGCCGTTCTGCCCAATTTTTCATCATGCGGAAATACCGAGCGGTATCTTCTACCATGATGTAAGTACGTTCTTGGTCGTCTGCTGGAGCATAAAAAGGACGGGTAAGAGCGTAGAAGGGCATTCCCCAAGGAGAATCAATGCGGGTTACTGTTCCTGAATAGAGCAGACGGCGCTTGATATGCTCACCCAAAGCTTCACTCAAAGGCATTTGGTGTTCGGGTGGCAAGTCTTCTTGCGATCGCCTGTGCAAAAACTCAATCAAATCCAGAAACTCAAAAGAGCTAACTAACTGGGCATCTGGTAGATTACTGGGCAGTTTTTGCTCAATTTGTCTTTTTTCTTCACTTGTCAGACTGCTACCAGGAACGCGCGATCGCCCCGGTTGCCAAGGATATTTTTCTAGCCAGACATAAGGCAATTGAATCAAATAGCGAGGTTCTTGAGAACCCAACATTTTTAACAGTTTGCCTTCTGTTAGCGCCTGTCTGACTTCTTCTACAATAATTTTTACCCGTTTCGGCTCCAAGTGGTGCAAATGCCCTGTCATTCGCAGGTTTTGTCCCTGCTCTAGATAGGTCATGTAAATTGCACACTTTGCTGCTGTTGCGGCTGCGTCTAAAAATGCCCCATGCCTGTGCCCACTCGTCCGCATGGCACTAAAAGCCAGATAAAGCATGATCTGATCCATCGCACTGGGGTCAAGACGTTTGATCAGATCTATGTCGTTACTCATATTACAGACAATTGAATAGCACGTTTACAGAATTTTTAATCGAGTGAAAATAGGTAGTATACACCTGGCTGAAGGCGATGTCTTTACTTCAGACTATATTAGTATGCGATAACTATGAGATCAGTAGTAGTCCAAACTACCATTTTCGCATATTTTATGGTACAAAAGCAGATTCGGTGGTTGTGACTATAACTGTCTCTGCATCTGACCAGAAAATTACATACATCACCAAGTTCAGCTTGACGGCGGTTAGATCCCAAAAGTCAAATGTGTTGCAAATAATCTACAAAGCTTTTCAGTTCTCTGAGGTTTTTCCCATCTTTCAAGAGCAACAACGTCAAGCTGCTTACGCCTAATTATGGCATTATGCCGACTCGGAGTAAAAACTAGTTTGCGCGGTTCATCTGGGATATCTGTTACTCGAAAAAGATGATTTTTTCAGCTTTGGCGAATTATTTTGTAGTACACAAGGTGACTAAAAATAATTGGGAGTGGTCTAATAAAGAAATCGCTTACCAGGTGTAGTTAGCCACATTTAGAGGTTGAGCTATACGGCTCGTTGTGAACTATTATCGCGTTCACAACCTCCAGTGATGTCTTGGCAGTATCAGCCGTTGGCTTAAGGAAAGATAGTAGACATTAAGTAGAGCAAATAATTCCAATTTCAAAATGCCTGTTGTGTTTTCAAATATTGTTCCTTATCATATCATTGTTTTTTGCTTTTGGAATAAAATTATGTATTTTAAAGTTTATAAATCATGCGTATTTAAATATTTTATATTCTGCTTAAATCAAGGTTTGATGATATTTTTATTTTGACTAATAAATCAAGTCTGTTTTCTCCTTTTGTGTTGATGATTGGACACAGAAAGCCGCGATTTAGTTTGAATTAATCGCGTAGCCATAAGGCTTTGTTGAGCTTGCTAATAACCAAGAAATTAGTGACTAGCCATACATATAATAAAACATATTGGATTCCATCTGATGATTATTTAGAGATTTCTTTTCAATGAATTTATATTTTTTTCATGAAAGAATTTTAAATTTCCATGATTTAACTAATTCATTGGCTAGTTTCAAGTATGTTTTTACCTCGCTGTTTTATGTATTTGAGAGACTTAAATTACGTAGATACTTTGTTGCTATAAAAGGAGGATACTCTGTAGCAGGCTATGATCTAAGCTTCGTTATCTGGGCATCTGGGCGATACCTGCGGCGGGCTACGCCTACGCAGACTAAATTGACATTTTCCAGATTGCCAGAAATCAAGATACCATCTCATCAAACACAAGAGCATGGAAATGAGGATTTTTGAATTTGGCGTTACTCGCAGAGGTTTTCGTAGAATAAAGGTATTAGCTGTTTCACTGGCGATCGCTCCATATATTCATGTCGCTAAAATAGTCTCCCACGCTTAAAAAACTGATTACTCTAAACACTTCTGCTACTTTCTTTATCTCCTAGTTCCAAAACGTACTGCAATGGTCTTAAATCTTTGCCAGTCTCCTCTCTGAGCAAGTACTCGTACTCAATTGCTGGAGTCAGTACTACTCATGCTGCTTATATATACGTGTTTTCCCTATCTGTATCAGGCTAAATCCCTAAAAATATATTACAAGTCAAGTTATTCTGATTACTGGTCGCTCGTCTCTGAAGTGTTATATCCACCCATACAACAGTCCTAAATCATTCGTAAAAACTTAAATCCCCGACTTCTCAAAGAAGTCGGGGATCTTGTTTGTCACAGATGATTTAGAGAAGTTAGGAGTGGGCGTATTAGCGTCAGAATTTATGCTGAGAGTGATGGGAGGTAAAGTCGCTCCCATCACATCTAAACTGATTGAACTCGCCATTTAATTCGTGGGATTAGAGGGTTTAACCTGATTTCGCATTGTTTCAAAGCTGAAAGCAGCCGCACCAAAGGTTACTAACAACACTCCCAGAATTTGCACAATCTCCAAATTCTCTTGAATGATTAACCCAGCGAAAATCACCGTTAAAACTGGGATAGTACCACCAATGAGCGCCGCTCGCGAGCCACCTAGTTTACTAATACCAACATTGTTGAGCAAATAGCCGCCAAGAGTCAGCACACCCAAAATAAACGCGCTTAAAACCAGTTCTAGCATCTTAGAACTGTCAACTACCAAGTTCCAAAAAGGTAGCATCAAGCAGATAAAGCTCAACAACAACATGGTAGCGAAGTTAATTAAAGTAAAAGTCACGGGATGCAGTTTGCTAGCACAAACCCTTGTCAGAATTATGTAAGCCGCAAAAGCCACGCCTGAAAGCAGGGCGGTGCTACTTCCCGTTGAAGTATTACCCATAGCTATGGCGGGAGAGCCTCCCAAAACCAGTAATTCACCGCAGCAAATCGCGGCGATCGCACCGATGCGGAATATTGTAGGGCGATCGCGAAACAGAAACCACGACAATAGACCACTAACCATTGGATAGATAAAGAACAGTGCGATCGCCATTCCAGTTGTGACTTGAGCGATCGCAATGTAAATTAGCACCTGAGACAAAAACAAAAAGCAGCCACTCACAATCGATAACACCAAAATCTGCTTTGTAGCTGCATTAGTAGGTGTAGGATTGCCTCGGACTGAAGCGGCCAAGTTTTCCAAGTCTTGCCACAGTCTTGGATGCAATATAGGAGACAACAGTACCATCAGTGGTACTACTACCATAAACCGTAGCGTCAAAATTAACAGAGTATTGCCCAAAGTCGGTGGTAGCAACTGTTCTACTTCTAATACTCCAAAAATCTGGGAACCTTGGTGGAAAATTATCTTGATGGCTACGTTGTAAAGCGACGATACTACTGCCGATAAAACAATCAACAAGAAACCAATTTGAATCGGCGATAAACCGGAGGAATTACGCGATCGCGATTGCGGGGGTTTTGCTTCCGGCTGTGGTTCTAGCGCAGTGGTTGATGGGGATTGAGCTTTGTTCTGTGATACATCCTTGCGGAGGACAGAAATTGGTTCAGTAGTATTTAGCCTTAGAGAAGGGCGCTTCATTCTCGGCTGTGACACAGGTGCAGTCGGAGGATCTGATGTCGTTTCGTTTTCCGGTAAGTCCTGATTCAGGACAGAAGTTGGTTCTGTGACATTATCCTTTGGTGATGGAACGACAGCAGTAGGAGATTCTGATGTCGTTTCCCTTTGCGACAAATCTTTGGCGGGGACAGAAATTGGGTTCGCGGCGTTTTCTCTAACAACAGTCGCCTCTGATGTTGTTTCCCTTTGCGACAAATCTT
>NZ_JBDNJQ010000358.1:0-1608 GCF_051172895.1 Nostoc sp. CALU 1950
TAATAACGAATTTACTACGTTTAAGTTTTTGCTCTAGTTAGTTTTGCCACGCTAGAAATAAATTATCCCAAATTATTTATAGATTTGTAGGGGTGCAAGACCTTACGACCCTACGACGGGATATTTTTTTAACTGGAAGTCCCTTATTATTAAATTTTAATCTTCTCGAAGATACTGCACATCTTTCATCTTTCAAAGTTCTATTTAATTGTATTGATTTCTAGCCAGTTGTAGAGCCTTAACTGAACTCAGTTGAATGCTGTACAATGCCATTGAAGATGTCCGAAGTTAGAGAGCTTTTCACCCAGACATTATGGTTGTGATAAAAATCACCACGCTGTTCTAGTGTAAACCCACCCAGCAATAATCCCAACCAGACTTCTACCATTGGCATTTGCAACACACGTTGCAGTTTAACTAAAGAAATCTCATCTTTGACATTTATCAGGTAGTTAGCGATCGCGCTCTGCCATTTTTCCACATCCTCATCTGATGCCAAATTGCGGACATCTTCTAAAGTTGTCACCTCATCGAGCATTGCCAAAACATTCGCTTTTTCAACAGGTGCTGCTACAGAATCACCCTCCTGGTTAGGAGATGAAAATTGGTGTGGGCCATGTGGTTTAAAGATTTGTGGTGTTTGCGGTTCAATCAAATCATCTAAATCTAGGTGCATTGTTGTCCGCACTAGACCAGCAAAGAGATCGGTGCTAACAACAGGCCCCAAAAGACTATTGCGATCGCGGGTATCTTGCAACAGCACTTCGGCACGAGACTTGAGAATATCCGCAATTTGACTGAAGGCAAGCGCTGCGGTTAATAACTGTGCCTCCAAGGGTAATTTTTCTAGCTCCGCATCCAAACAATCCCACATAGCATCAAGAGAAGAAGTTGGTGGAGATTCGGACAACTCATCAAGCACATCCCAAATTGTTAATTGGTGGTATGTGGTCATCTCTAGGATTCTGGATGTAACGGGCAGGGTCGCACTGGGCAATGAGATGGACTAACCTCGAACATATCTTTTTGACACAAATTTAGAAATCTTCTAAATCAACTTTATCGTCAATGAGATGGACTAATCTCGAACATATCTTTTTGACATTCCCCCATCTTTAGACGCGGAGACTCTAAGCGGAAACTATGCAACGGGCTAAAACCTCGTTACCCCGTTTCTTCTTAGCTGTCACCCAGATATAGATCCGGGTGGGGGTAGTCAATGACCCCCTAGACACTCCACTTAAGTTTAACTAGTTTCAGCAGAAGTCCCACGCCTCACTCTTAGGAGCGTGGGGATGCCAGTCGCCTGCGACGGGAAACCCGTCTACAGCGCTGGCTCATGAATGCGTGTGAGTTGACGACAGTTCTCTGACTCATATTGAGCGTGAGCGAAATTAGGCAAGAGAACATGGAGGAACCGAACAAATTCTTACGTTGATTCTGTGGGTGATTCTTGCGCTTCAATATATTTTCTAAGAGTAGAAACCGTAACGCCACCACAACTAGCAACAAAATAAGAACCACTCCAAAATACGTCTAACGAGCAGAAGCTTTCTAGGGCGTGTCATCAATTAGGTAAACTTGAGTAGGTAATGCTTGGGATAAGCC
>NZ_JBDNJQ010000362.1:0-1490 GCF_051172895.1 Nostoc sp. CALU 1950
TAGGACCAGCCCTTTCAAGGTGTCTGCTTTTAGGTATTATTTTTGGGATAGAATTTTAGCTGTAGAAACATGGGGTCGTTTGGAAGGACGAGTACGTTTTAGTACCCTTCTTGTCTTTTTTGGTGCGCGAGGGTGGGACGCGAAAACAACTAAATTAACGCGAGCTGCCAAGTCTCGAAGTATGTTGGTCAGTTCAATTAGATTCATTTTTGCAAAAACCTTCCATTCTGAAGGGGGAATTGCAATCATCATGCCACGGTAAGTCCCGCGAATTTCATCAGCGAGATAATAGCTTGACACTTCTTGCTCAATTTTTTTAATGCCATGAATACTTCTCAGAGCAGCTAGGACAACAGAAAGGATATTGTAGGAAACCAAGGCAACGCAAAAAGCAAACACAGCAGCTTTAGGATAACCGAGGGTTTTAATTTCGCAATTAAATATTTCAGTTAAAATCTGGAATAAAGTTTCTATAGTCCAACGTTTACGGTAGATTTGAGCCACAACTAAAGCATTAGCAACCTTTGTGGAGAGATTAGTCAAGATAAAGATTTCTGAGTCTCCATCACGGGTAGTTTCATCTAAAATTATTTTTACACGCCGAATATTCGATAAATAGCCCTCATCATCGCTGACTTTAACTGTTTGTTCAAAAACTGTTCCTCCTTCTACTGAACCAATATGGCGAAATTCTGAGGCATCATACCAAGGAAAACATTGATGCTCTCGGATGATGAAATAGCCCTTTTTCGCTACGATACCACTCAAAAAGTTCAAAGTGCAGAAATTTCGGTCAGCGATCCAGACATCATCTTCTTCGATTGTTGTCAAAACTTTATGTAATAGGGAACGCTCTTGAGCATGAGCATCTTCACAAGGGAAAACATCAATTGCCAGCATTAGAGATGGGTCAAGTACCACCAATGATTGCCCTGGTAAAGGCGCACTGTTACAGTCACGAAGAGGTTTTAGACGATGTTCACTTGCACCTATTGCATTGCCATCTAAAATTTTAAGCCGATAACCAGGTAGCCAATCTGGTAAGCTTCCGTTTAAATGCCGAATAATTGCTTCCATTGAAGTTCCTGTCTCCCTTACTAATTCAGCGCTTACATCAGTCTCCATTGCATTTAGCTTGTTATAGACAGAAGTAACTGAAACATTCCTTTGTGATGTTTTAGCTTGATATGCAGCATGAATTGAAGGTCTAATCCCACAAGTGACTGTATTCATCATCTCTACTACCGTAGAGAACAGTAATTCCTTTGTATACTGAGTTTTTGCACTTTTCTCAAATAACTCGTCAAGTTTCTGAGGACATAAAATTGTTTCGAGAAGTCCGCGAACCATGACCGAAACCGGACTTTCTTCTACAAAACGCTCAAACACTTGACCTATAATCATTCTAGCTATTCCCCGTTTACCAACTTTATTTTTTCAACTAACTATAATTTGGGGAAAATTACAAGACCTTGAAAGGGCTGGTCCTA
>NZ_JBDNJQ010000363.1:0-1488 GCF_051172895.1 Nostoc sp. CALU 1950
GCTTCTTAGTTGTACTGAGTTTTTTCAGAAATCAAATATGAGTCCTATATTACTAGTATGTATGAGATATTTTGTATAAGTTCTACACAACTATCAGCAAACATAAGCGATTTATCTATATCTCTACTCTTTATACTTATCATTCAGCAATAACAGACCTTTTCAAGAGAATAATTAATTTTATTTAAATCAAATAAGTAATTATTTAAAGATGAAACTCACCTTCAAAAAGAAAAAATCACTTAATAGAATTATTAGAAAGATAAGTTTCATTAGTATAGTTATCTTGATAATTTTTATATTAGTAGCTAGCAATGAGATTACCCACCACAAAGTTGCTATAACTGCCCAACCATTAAACGGATGCTTGAGTAATGATTCCTTAACTTGTACAGATACCTCTAAAGAGACAATATCAGAACCATTTATTCCCAACCCAAAATTAAATCATCAACAGCGTTTTTTATCTGCGATCGCTAGAAATTTAACCACAATTCCCCAGCCTGGTACTTATGAATATATTTTGCTACGAGCTTATGGTGCAGTCTTTGTAAATCAAGATATCGGGATGAAACTGCCACCAAAACATATCTTTGCCAATGAACAAGAAACCCAAGATTTTCAAGCTACTTTAACAATGGGTCATGTCGATGGCACTAGAGACTGTTACTTACAAAAATCGGCGGCTGAGGCTTTAAATAAAGCGCGATCGCTACAAAGAATTCCGCTAAAATCTGGTTATGGTTCTGGTGATTGTACTCGCACTTTCAACACGAATTTAAGATTTTGGTATAAATATGCCAACAATCAAGTTTTGGCAAAAGTTAAAGCGGGAAAAGAAACAAAAATTCTCGGTTTAGTTGCACCTCCCGGAACTTCACAACATCTCTGGGGATTAGCAATTGATTTACGCGTAGGTAGCACAGAACAAAGAAAAGCTCTTAATCAAAATGGTTGGTTTCAAACTGTAGAAAACGATATTCCACATTGGACTTATGTAGGTTTGTCTGAAGAGAATTTACCTCTGTTTGGTTTTAATAAACAAGTTGACCGTGGGATTACTTATTGGATTACGCCATTATGATTTTTAGCAGAAGTGTTGAATGTTAAGAAAAATCCGATAAAAATAACCCAAAATATGGTAACTTTGGGCGAAGGCTTAAAATATATTAGTTTGATTGTTTGTGATTATCAAGAAAGGCAGAGGGCAGAAGGCAGAAGGGATTTATCCCAACTCTTCTTGCCCGATAGCGAAGCGTTAGCGATGCAGGAATTGCTGTAATTTCATTCGATTTATCGGCGACTTTCACTTGTCCTAAAACAAGGCGATACTGGCTTGACCACGCACTGACTAAATGTATTGCAGATTTTCCTTGTTCTCTATCATAAGAACCTTTAAGGGTCTTACCATCAATCGCAATTACTTGTGCGCGAACTGTTTCAACTATTGACTGTACCCATTTTTGAAAGCATTGCTCAAATACTTTT
>NZ_JBDNJQ010000364.1:0-1487 GCF_051172895.1 Nostoc sp. CALU 1950
AGTTAGTGTAACTAGATATGTAAAGTTTTGTATTAGGATTCAACATTTCTGCCTTAATCCAATCCAACTTTAATATAGATTTGAGTGGTAGCAATACTTGTAAAAGCAAACTTTGATCTCGCTGTTCCACAGCCTGATTTAGCATATCTCGATTAGCAATCAGTTCGATTTGAGTTTCTAGAGTTTGCTGTTCATACTGAAAATCCTGATGAACTCGTTCAGCAAAACTTTCGATTTCTTGGCGAAAATTCTGCTGCAAACTATCGGTAAACCAATTTCCTAGCACTACTAAGCCCAGCATGAATACGCTTAGGCAAACTGAAAGCATTGGTAGAACAATTTTTTGGCTGAGTTTCAGCCCCCTGAAAAATCTCTGCATGGCACATTTAACAATAATTACTAATTCGTAATTCGTAATCACGAATTACGAATTGTTCATTTATTTAGCAGGAACAAAACCATTATTTTGTAGTAATTTTTCACCTTCTTTGCTCAATATAAAATCAATAAAACCCTGAGCAGATGCAGAAGGCACTTTGTCCGAGAGGATACCTATATGACGCACCATTTGGTATTTACTATTGACTAAGTTTTCCGATTTGGGAGCAACACCATTGAGACTGAGATGATTGACAGGTGATTTATTGATGAGAGAATAAGCCAAAGAAAAAGCGCCGATAGAATTAGGAGTACTTTGTAAGGTATCGATTAGTTCTATCTCTTTGTTCAAAATTACGGCTTTAGTTGTGGTCTTGTCTGTTTCCAAATAATATTTCCGCAATAATTTTTTCGCTGATTCGTCTTCAGGTCTATCCAATACTACAATGTTTGCATCAGCACCGCCTAATTCTCGCCAATTTGTGATATCACCTTTGTAAATTGCTTTCAATTGCTTAGTTGATAAGTTGTTCACACCTTTAACACTGTTATGGGTGGCAACAAGTAACAAATCTTGTGCAATTTCACGATATTGAATTTTACCGTTATCTTCTTCGGGTTTGAGTTTGTGACTGCTACCAGCGATATCAATAATATCGTTTTTTAGGGCTGCGATCGCTCCTTCAGATTGGCTATTGGAGATAAACTCAACCTTGACAGTTTTATTTTGGGATTGATAAGCTTGTGCTAACAGTTTTAAAACTGTTATCGTTGAACTAGAACCACCAATTTTGATAATTGTTTGAGCTTGAGAATCAGCTTGACTAGTAACTAAACTAGAATCTTTCGGTTCCGTCGTTTTAGCTGAGTTACAACCGCATATCTCAAGTAAGATGATGCCGATGATCATTAACTTAGCAATCTTTTTCATAAGTAAATCTCCAAATATCCAAAACCCGATATTGGGTCTAAGCTTTCATAGCTTAATATTCCCGAATAATCATAAAATTTAACTGTAATAAACAAAATACCCCAATACGGTTCGGCTAAGTCAAAAGACGCGATAAATCGCCGTCTCTACAAAGGACTGATTCTTGTAAAGACGGCGA